>JBQCEF010000544.1:0-2570 GCA_051960495.1 Nocardioides sp.
GCGACCTGGCGCACAGCGTGCCGGTCATCCACCCCCAGCCGGCGGACGGCGTGTTCTCGCTGCTCTGGCTGATCATCGCGCTGCCCGCGCTGGGTGCGGCGGTGATCCTGCTCGCCGGGAACACCCGCACCAAGGCCTGGGCGCACTGGCTCGGGGTCGGGACCGTCGCGGGGTCGTTCGTGCTGAGCCTGGTGGCGTTCTTCTCGCTGCTGGGCCGCGACGCCGGCGACCGCACGATCGGCCAGCACCTCTACACCTGGGTCGACGCCGGCTCTTTCAAGGTCGAGGCCGCGCTGCTCTACGACCCGCTCTCCGCGCTCTTCCTGCTGCTGATCACCGGTGTGGGATCGCTGATCCACCTCTACTCGGTGGGCTACATGGAGCACGACGTGCGGCGCGCCCGGTTCTTCGGCTACCTGAACCTGTTCGTGGCCTCGATGCTCGTGCTGGTGCTCGCCGACAACTACCTCGGTGTCTTCCTCGGCTGGGAGGGTGTCGGCCTCGCGTCGTACCTGCTGATCGGCTTCTGGCAGCACAAGCCGTCCGCCGCGGTCGCCGCGAAGAAGGCGTTCGTGGTGAACCGCGTCGGTGACATCGGCATGGCGCTCGGCACCATGCTCGTGTTCGCCACCTTCGGCACCACCGCCTTCGCCGCCATCTCCTCCGCCTCGGAGCAGGCCGGCCAGGGCACGATGACCGCGCTGGGCCTGCTGTTCCTGCTCGCCGCCTGCGGCAAGTCGGCCCAGGTGCCGCTGCAGTCCTGGCTGCTCGACGCGATGGAGGGCCCGACCCCGGTCTCGGCGCTGATCCACGCCGCGACCATGGTCACCGCCGGCGTCTACCTGGTGGTCCGCTCGAACTTCATCTTCGAGTACACCGACGTCGCGCAGACCGCGGTCATCGTGGTCGGCGCGGTCACGCTGCTGTGGGGTGCGGTCATCGGTTGCGCCAAGGACGACATCAAGAAGGCGCTCGCCGGTTCGACCATGAGCCAGATCGGCTACATGATGCTCGCCGCCGGCCTCGGCGTGGCGGGCTACGCCTTCGCGATCTTCCACCTGCTCACGCACGGCTTCTTCAAGGCCAACATGTTCCTCGGCGCCGGCTCGGTCATGCACGCGATGGACGACGACGTCGACATGCGTCACTACGGCGCGCTGCGCAAGGCCGTCCCGGTCACCTTCCTGACCTTCGCGATGGGCTACCTCGCGATCATCGGGTTCCCGGGCTTCTCCGGCTTCTGGTCCAAGGACAAGATCATCGAGGCCGCCTTCTCGGTGAACCTGGTCGCCGGCCTGGCCGCGCTCGTCGGCGCCGGCGTCACCGGCTTCTACATGACCCGGTTGATGCTGATGACGTTCTTCGGCGACAAGCGCTGGGAGAAGGGCGTGCACCCGCACGAGTCGCCCAAGGTGATGACCGTGCCGCTGATGGTGCTCGCGGCGCTCTCCGCGCTGGGCGGGCTGCTGCTGCTCGGCGGCTGGATCACCGACTGGCTGGCGCCGGTCGTCGGCGAGACGGCCGAGCATGAGCTGGCCGTCGCCCCGCTGGTGATGTCGCTGATCGTCGTACTCGTCGTGGCTGCCGGCATCGCCCTCGCGTGGCTGACCGTGGGCCGCAACCCGGTGCCGCGCACCGCGCCCGCCGAGGTGTCGGTGTTCACCCGCGCCGCCCGGGCCGACCTCTACGGCGACGCGATCAACGAGGAGCTGTTCATGCGACCGGGTGACCGGTTCGTGGGCGGCCTGACCACGTTCGACGACCGCGGCGTCGACGGGGCCGTGAACGGCACCGGCCTGGCGTTCTCCGGGATGTCGCAGCGGTTCCGCCGGATCCAGACCGGCTACGTGCGCTCCTACGCGCTGTCGCTGCTGTTCGGCGCCGTGCTCGTGCTCGCCGCGATGCTGGCGGTGAACCTCGCATGAGCCTCGACAAGCTCGACCACCCGGTGAGGCTCGACCACCCCGCCTCTGACCACCTGAACCGCGTAAGGCTGGTTGCCAAGTGACTGACTTTCCCTGGTTGACCGCGTCCCTGCTGGTGCCGCTCGTCGGCGCCGTGGTGGTGGCCGTTCTCCCCGCGCGGCCCGACGGGGGTGACCTGCACAAGAAGGTGGCGCTGGGGTTCTCCCTGCTCACGCTGGTGCTGGTGGCCGTCGTCGGTCTCGGCTTCGACATCGGCGGTGACCGCTACCAGTTCGTCGAGAACCACGAGTGGATCAAGTCGTTCGGAGCCCACTACGCCCTCGGCGTCGACGGCATCGGGCTGACCCTGGTGCTGCTGACCGCGATCCTCACCCCCGTGGTGATCCTCGCGTCGTGGAACGACGGTGACGGCGGCCGCTGGGGCGTTGGCTCCTTCTTCGCCTGGATGCTCGCGCTCGAGGGGCTCGCGCTGGGCGTGTTCGCCGCGATGGACGTGTTCTTGTTCTACGTCCTGTTCGAGGCGACGCTGATCCCGATCTACTTCCTCATCGGTGGGTTCGGCGGCGCGCGCCGCACCTACGCCGCGATGAAGTTCCAGCTCTTATCGCTCCACGGCGGCCTGCTCATTCTGGCCTCCTTCGTCGG
>JBQCEF010000545.1:0-7510 GCA_051960495.1 Nocardioides sp.
TTGCCGGTGAAGTCCTTGCTGGCATCGATCGGCACGCCGCGGACGATGTTGGCGAAGGCCACGCCCCACAGCAGCGCGGGCACCAGCGAGCCGAAGAAGATCGCCTGGTCCCAGCGCGCCCGCCACGAGGCCTCGTCACGCTTGGCGCGGTACTCGAAGGCGAGGCCGCGCACGATCAGCGCGACCAGGATCAGCAGCAGCGGCAGGTAGAACCCGCTGAACAAGGTGGCGTACCACTCCGGGAACGCCGCGAAGGTCGCGCCGCCCGCGACGAGCACCCAGACCTCGTTGCCGTCCCACACCGGCCCGATCGTGTTGATCGCGACCCGGCGCTCGGTCTCCGACCGCGACAGCACCGGCAGCAGCATGCCGACGCCGAAGTCGAAGCCCTCGAGGACGAAGTAGCCGATCCACAGGACGGCGATGAGGCTGAACCAGACGGTGGTGAGCTCCATGTCGTGTCTCCTAGTCCGGGGCGCGTCAGTACGCGAAGGCGAGGGGTTCGTCGGACGGCTGGCCGAGCTTGGGGTCCGGGGGCTCGACGAACGGCTCGGCGCCGGCGCGGACGTACTTCAGCATCAGGCCGATCTCCACGACCATGAGCACGGCGTACACCAGCGTCAGCACGATCACCGAGGTGAGGGCCTCGCCGACGCTGACGCCGGGGGAGACGGCGCTGGCGGTGGTCATCAGGCCGAAGACGGCCCACGGCTGGCGGCCCATCTCGGTGAAGATCCAGCCGAAGGAGTTGGCCACGACCGGCAGCAGCGGCAGCGACAGCGCCATCCAGACCCAGAACCGGCCGGCGGGGACGCGGTCGCGGCGGGTCAGCCACAGCACCTGCGCGCCGGCCGCGGCGGCCAGAACGCCGAGCCCGATCATCAGCCGGAACGTCCAGTAGGTGATCGGGATGATCGGCGTGTAGTCGCCGGGGGAGTAGTACTTCGCGCCCGGGTCCTCGCCGTACGTCGCCTTGTACTCCTCGCGCAGCTGGTTGATGCCCTTCACCTCGCCGTCCCAGGTGCCGGTGGCCAGGAACGACAGCACGTGCGGGACCTTGATCGCGAACTTCTCCTGCGACCCGTCGAGCGAGCCGATCGTGAACAGCGAGAACGACGCGGGCGACTCGGTGTCGTAGAGCGCTTCGGCGGCCGCCATCTTCATCGGCTGCACCTCGGTCATGATCTTGCCCTGGTAGTCGCCGGTGACCGCGACGCCGAGACCGGCGACGAGCGTGACCGCGGCCCCGACCCGGACCGCCCGGCGGTACAGCGCCCGGTCGACGTCGTTCGTACGACGCCGCATCATCAACCAGAACGCCACGCCGACGACGAACGCGCCGCCGGTCATGTAGGCCGCGATCACGGTGTGCGGGAAGGTCGCCAGCTGCACCTTGTTGAACATCACCGCCCAGAAGTCGGTGAGCTCGGCGCGCCCGGTGTCGGGGTTGAAGGTGTAGCCGACCGGGTGCTGCATCCAGGAGTTCGCGGCGAGGATGAAGTAGGCCGACAGCAGGGTGCCGATGTGCACCAGCCAGATGCAGGCGGCGTGCAGGCCGCGCGGCAGCTTGTCCCAGCCGAAGATCCACAGGCCCAGGAACGTGGACTCGAGGAAGAAGGCCAGCAGGCCCTCGATGGCCAGCGGGGCGCCGAAGATGTCGCCGACGAAGCGCGAGTAGTCGCTCCAGTTCATCCCGAACTGGAACTCCTGGACGATCCCGGTGACCACGCCGATCGCGAAGTTGATCAAGAACAGCTTGCCGAAGAACTTGGTCAGCCGCAGCCACTGCTCGTTGTGGGTGCGCACCCAGGCGGTCTCGAAGCCCGCGATGATCGCCGAGAGGCCGATCGTCACCGGCACGAACAAGAAGTGGTAGACGGTGATGATCCCGAACTGCCACCGGGCGATGTCGAGGACGTCCACGAGGTCTCCTTGCGGTCCGAGGTGCTCAGGCAGGCCGGTGCGAGCGGTCGTTCGCCGGCCGCTTCGACCCTAGGAACGCAGCGGCGGATGCAGACAGGGACCAAGGTCCCCCGTGGACGTGACCTGCGTCATGCGGACAGCCATGAGGGCCCGTGGTCCACAGATCGTTGCGCTTGCGCGACGAACGGTCGCTTTCTTGCGCTCGGCGGCAGGGCGAGCCGGAACTGGTCCAGAGCGACGAAAATCGGTACTGGTTGACCGGCGGTGGTGGCGTTTATGCTGCCCGGCGTTCTGTCCACCGCGTGTTCCGCGTCACGCCCTCTCGGGTGACTCGCCGATCGCCGCCTTCTCCGACAAAGGAGCGCTCCGTGTCCTCTCGTCATGCAGAGCCCGATGACCCACGCCCGGGAGAGCCGGTCGGGAATCCTGACTGGAACCCCTGGGTGCTGTTGCTGATCCCGCCTGTAGTCATCCCGCTCATCCCCGGAATCTTCAACCGGGTGAGCCCCGAGCTGTTCGGCCTGCCGGCCTTCTACTGGATGCAGCTGGCGTTCGTGCCGATGAGCGCGCTGTTCACCGCCATCGTCTACCTCGCCAGCCGGAAGCGGTGAGCGGGCATGGCCGACCACGCGCTCGAGCTCACGATCTTCGTCCTGCTGTTCGCGGTCATCGCGGTGATGGGCTTCATGGCCTCGCGCTGGAAGGCCGGCGAGACCATGCATCACCTGGACGAATGGGGTCTGGGCGGCCGCAAGTTCGGCACCTGGATCTCCTGGTTCCTGATCGGTGGTGACCTGTACACCGCCTACACGTTCGTCGCGGTCCCCGCACTGATGTTCGGCGCCGGGGCGATGGGGTTCTTCGCGGTCCCCTACACGGTGGTGCTCTACCCGCTGGTGTTCCTGGTCCTGATCCGGCTCTGGTCGGTGTCGCACCGGCACGGCTTCGTGACCTCGGCCGACTTCGTCCGGGCTCGCTTCGACTCCCGGACGCTGGCTCTGGTCGTCGCGCTGACGGGCCTGATCGCGACCATGCCGTACGTCGCCCTCCAGCTGGTGGGCGTTCAGGCGGTGCTCGCGACCATGGGCGTGGGCGGGAAGTGGCCGCTGACGATCGCGTTCTTGGTGCTGGCGTTGTTCACCTACACGTCGGGCCTGCGGGCGCCGGCGCTGATCGCCTTCGTGAAGGACAGCCTGATCTACATCGTGATCATCGCCGCGGTGGTCTACATCCCGGCCAAGCTCGGTGGGTTCGGGGACGTCTTCGACAAGGTGTCGACCCACTTCGCAGGGAAGCCGAAGCAGGGACCGCTCCTCGCGGAGCCCTCGCAGATGCTCTACGTGACGCTGGCCTTCGGCTCGGCGTTGGCCCTGATGCTCTACCCGCACTCGACGACCGCGATCCTGGCCGCGAAGAGCCGCGACGTGGTCAAGCGCAACATGGCGCTGCTGCCGCTCTACTCGCTGATGCTGGGGTTCTTGTCGCTGCTCGGATTCATCGCGATCGCCGCGGGTGTCCAGCCGGTCGGGGGCGACGGCAACACGATCGTCCCGGCTCTGTTCGACCAGCAGTTCCCGGCATGGTTCGCCGGGGTGGCGTTCGCGGCGATCGGCATCGGCGCGCTGGTCCCCGCGGCGATCATGTCGATCGCGGCGGCCAACACGTTCACCCGCAACATCTACAAGGAGTACTTCCGTCCCGACGCCACGCCTCAGGAGGAGACGGCGGTCGCCAAGATCGTCTCCTTGGTGGTGAAGTTCGGTGCCCTGGGCTTCGTGGTGTTCTTGAACCCGTCGTTCGCCATCGACCTGCAGCTGATCGGCGGCGTGATCATCCTGCAGACGCTGCCCGCAGTCGGGATCGGGCTCTTCACCCGCTGGTTCCACCGGGGCGGCCTGATCGCCGGCTGGGCGGTAGGCATGGTGGTGGCCCTCAAGCTGCTCTATGACATCCCGAAGAAGAACCCGGAGACGGGTGAGATCGTCAAGGCGCACTTCGGCGGCTCCGGCTACCCCCTCGCGAACTTCGGGTTCGACACCGCGACGTCGATCTGGGTGGGCATCATCGCGATCCTGGCCAACCTTGTCGTGGTGGTGGTGGTGACCGTCGTGCTGCGGGCGATGAAGGTGCCCGACGGCGTCGACGCCACCGCCCGCGCGGACTACTTCGCGGAAGCGGGTGACCCGCACGTTCGGGTCTCCGAGCCCGACCTGGGCGCGCCGCCGCCCGAGCCGGTCGTGGGGTAGGCCCACGAGCGCGGGGCCCGGGTCGGGCGACGATCCCGGGGCCCGGCCCGGCGTGTGAGCCCTGGGACTGGTGTGACACTTGTGTACATTCACCAGCATGGCGACCCGAACGTCTTCCCCACCGGCGTCGTCGAGGAGCAGGACCACCCGTTCTGCCCCCTCGAAGACCCGGTCGTCCGGCAGCCAGACCCGAAGGAAGCCCACGTCGAAGGGCCGCTCGAAGTCGAGCCGCCCGGCGCCGAGAGCGGTCCGGAACGGTACTGGCCCCGTTGCGAGGCTGTTCGCTGCCCTGGGCCGAGGCCTGGCAGCGGCGTGGCTCGGTGTCGCCCACGTGCTGGGGGCGGCCGTCCGCAAGGTCGGTCACACCGCCCGTGACCTCGACCCGGAGCACCGCCGCGACGGCGCCGGCCTGTTCCTGATCGGCCTGGCCGTCGTGGTCGCCGCGGCCGTGTGGTGGCAGCTCCCCGGCGGCGCGGCGAGCTTCGTGCGCACCGTCGTGGCCGGCTCGGTCGGCCTCGTCGGCTGGTTCGTGCCGTTCCTGCTGTGCATCGTCGCGTGGCGCAACCTGCGCGACCCCGAGACCAACGGCCCGGCCGGCCGGCAGCTCATCGGCTGGGCCGCCCTGCTGTTCGGCGTGCTCGGCCTGGTCCACATCGCCAACGGCATGCCCGCGCCGAGCGCCGGGCACACCGAGGAGCTGCAGCAGGCCGGCGGCGCCGTCGGCTTCGTCGTCGCCTCGCTCTTCCTCGACCTGCTGCGCAGCACCCTGGTCGTCGTACCGCTGCTGGTGCTGCTCGCGTCCTTCGGCCTGCTGGTCATCACCGCGACTCCGCTCTACCAGGTGCCGACCCGGCTCGCGGAGCTCCGCGACCGGATGCTCGGCCGGTCGGCTGCGGCCGAGGAGGAGGTGTCGCCCACCGAGGACACCGCCCCGCTCAAGCGCAGCCGCCCGCGCCGCCGGGTCGGCTCGATGGCCGACGACGAGGTCGACCCCGACATGGGCGACAAGCCCTACGAGTCGCCGGTGCTCGAGGAGCGCGCGCTGCTCGGCCGCAAGAAGAAGGCGGCGCCGCAGCCCGACCCGGTCGAGGCGGCCGCCGAGACCGAGGAGCGTTCCGAGGCGCCGCCGCACACCCCGCTGCCCGCCCGCGTGGAGCAGCTCTCGCTCTCGGGCGACATCACCTACTCCCTGCCCGGCAACGAGGTCCTCAAGCCGGGCAGCGTGCACAAGGCCCGGTCGAAGGCGTCCGACGACGTGGTCGGACGGCTGACCGAGGTGCTCGAGAACTTCGACATCGACGCCCAGGTGACCGGCTACACGCGCGGCCCGACGGTGACCCGCTACGAGGTCGAGCTCGGGCAGGCCGTGAAGGTCGAGAAGGTCACCGCGCTCGGCAAGAACATCGCCTACGCGGTCGCCTCTGCGGACGTGCGCATCCTCTCGCCGATCCCCGGCAAGTCCGCGATCGGCATCGAGATCCCCAACACCGACAAGGAGATCGTCTCCCTCGGTGACGTGCTGCGGTCCCCGATCGCCCGCAACGACCACCACCCGATGGTGGTCGGGCTCGGCAAGGACGTCGAGGGCGGCTTCGTGGTCGCGAACATGGCGAAGATGCCGCACCTGCTCGTCGCGGGTGCGACCGGGTCCGGAAAGTCGTCGTTCGTCAACTCGATGATCACCTCGCTGCTGATGCGCTCGACGCCCGACGAGGTGCGGATGATCCTCGTCGACCCCAAGCGCGTGGAGCTCAACCACTACGAGGGCGTCCCGCACCTGATCACGCCGATCATCACCAACCCGAAGAAGGCCGCGGAGGCCCTCAACTGGGTGGTGCGCGAGATGGACATGCGGTACGACGACCTCGCGGCCTTCGGGTTCCGCCACGTCGACGACTTCAACAAGGCGGTCCGGTCCGGCAAGGTGCAGGTGCCTCCGGGCAGCGAGCGGGTGCTGGCGCCGTACCCCTACCTGCTCGTGGTCGTCGACGAGCTCGCCGACCTGATGATGGTGGCGCCGCGCGACGTCGAGGACTCGGTCGTCCGGATCACCCAGCTCGCCCGTGCCGCCGGCATCCACCTCGTGCTCGCCACCCAGCGACCCTCGGTCGACGTGGTCACCGGCCTGATCAAGGCCAACGTGCCCTCCCGGCTCGCCTTCGCCACCTCCTCGCTCGCCGACAGCCGGGTCATCCTCGACCAGCCCGGCGCCGAGAAGCTGGTCGGCCAGGGTGACGGGCTGTTCCTGCCGATGGGCGCCGGCAAGCCGGTGCGCGTGCAGGGCTCCTGGGTCACCGAGGCCGAGATCCACCAGGTCGTCAAGCACTGCAAGGAGCAGCTGGCGCCGACGTACCGCGAGGACGTCACCGCCCCGGCCCAGTCCAAGCGCGAGCTGGACGACGACATCGGCGACGACCTCGAGCTGGTCGTGCAGGCCGTCGAGCTCGTCGTCTCCACGCAGTTCGGGTCCACCTCGATGCTGCAGCGCAAGCTCCGGGTCGGGTTCGCCAAGGCGGGCCGGCTCATGGACATCCTCGAGAGCCGTGGCGTGGTCGGTCCGAGCGAAGGCTCGAAGGCCCGTGACGTGCTCATCAAGCCCGACGACCTGGACGAAGTCATCGCCACCCTGCAGGGGGAACAGTGAGCGCCATGCAGCACGAGGACCGGGTGCCCGGTCCCGCCGACCACTCCGACCTGTCCGCCCACGCCGACCACCACGACGACCAGCACGACGGGTCCGGCTCGCGCTCCGGTGACGACGCCGTGCTCGCGGGCAGCCCGGTCGTGGTCCGCCGCAACGCCGGCCTCGCCGCCGTGATCGGCGCCGCCGCCTCCGCGATCGCGATCGCCTACCTGTGGCGCGCGGTCGACAGCGGGGCGCTGCTCGACTGGGCGCTGTGCGTCGTGCTCGCGCTGATCGCCGGGTTCTACCTCGCCGGGCTGCTCGACGCCCGGACGCCGCTGGTCGTCGCCGACGACCTCGGGGTCCGGCTCCGGCTCGGTAACCAGTGGCGCGGGCTCCCGTGGGACGCCGTCGCCTCCGCCGAGGTGCATCCGCGCCGCAGCGTCCTGCACGACGGCCGGCTGGTCTTCCGCCCGCACAGCCTCGGGCGCGCGCTCGAGGGCCTGGAGGTCCGCGGTCGTCGGCAGGCCGCGCTGAACCAGAAGATGTACGGCGCCGCGCTGGCCGTGCCGCTCGGCCTGACCACCCGCGCCTCCGCGTCCGGCGAGGCCCTCGCCGACGAGCTGCTGGGCCTGTCCCGCGGCCGGGCGGACGTCCTGGTGGTCGTCCCCGAGCCGCGGGCCGACGACGCGCCCGTGGAAGCGACCGCGAGCGCAGG
>JBQCEF010000546.1:0-3545 GCA_051960495.1 Nocardioides sp.
CCGGAAGGCACCTTGAGCCCGGATCCGGACTTTTTTCATTTTTTACTTTCGACACCGCCCCGGGGTTTCGGACTCGTGTCGGGGCGATCCGTGGAACAGTTGTCCCGTCACCGGGGCCCACATATCGGGTGGCGGGCCACGAAACCGCAGGTCGTTCGACAAATCGCAGGAAGAGGTCATGGACACCGAAGCCGACATCGACCGCAGGGTCGGGTCGCCCGAGGCCGACGGGCTCGCCCGTCCCTGGTCCGACCTGTCCCTCGACGAGCTGCGCGCCTACCGGCGGCGGCTGGCCGACGAGGAGGAGCGGGTCTCCTACTGGCGGCGGTTGGTGCACGCGCGCATCGACGTGCTCGAGGCCGAGGCGCACCACGAGCGGCCGCTGACCATGGAGGAGCTCGTCCGGGTCCTCGGCGACACCGGCGCCGGACGGGGTCGCACCGCGCTGGTGAGCCTGCAGGCCGCGGAGCCGCTGCCCGACCTGCCGGTGCTCGAGGAGATGTGGGTCACCGAGCTCGACCCCAACGACACCGAGGCGGTGCGTGCCGCCGTCGAGCGGCTGCGCACGGCCGAGCAGCAGCTGACCGACTACCGCCGGGCGCTGCACGAGCGGCTCGACACCGCCACCGAGACGCTGATCGCCCGCTACCGCGACGACCCGGCGCAGGCCCTCGTCGCGTTCACCCGTCCGCACGTGCGCTCCGGGGGGATGGGGTGAGCCCGGCCGAGCACGACGACACCGTCCTCACCGTGTGGGCGGACTACCAGCGCACCCGGGAGCCCGCGCTGCGCAACCGCCTGGTCGTGCAGTACTCCCCACTGGTGAAGTACGTCGCCGGCCGGATGCGCAGCCGGCTGCCGCAGTCGGTGGACCAGGACGACCTCGTCTCCGACGGGGTGCTCGGGCTCATGGACGCGATCGAGCGCTTCGACCCCGATCGGGGCCTGAGCTTCCAGACGTTCGCGGTGCCCCGCATCAGGGGCGCGATCATCGACGGCCTCCGGGCGATGGACTTCGTGCCACGGTCGGTGCGCGACAAGGTCCGGATCGTCGCGCAGGCCACCGCCGTGCTCGAGGAGCGGCTCGGCCGGCCGCCGGAAGACACCGAGATCGCCCGCGAGATCGGGGTGCCGGTGCAGCAGGTCCGCGACCTGACCCGGCAGGCCTCGAGCAACCACGCGAACCTCGACGACTTCGAGCTCGCCGACGAGCTCGCCTCGGCCGCCGACGAGTCGGTGGAGGCCGGTGACGTGAACGCCTCGCTGCGGCGAGTGGTGGGGGAGCTCAACGAGCGCGACCAGGTGGTGATCGCGCTGTACTACTTCGAGGGGCTCACCCTGGCCGAGATCGGCCGGGTCCTCGGCGTCACCGAGTCCCGGATCAGCCAGGTGCACAGCCGGGCCACCGCCAGCCTGCGGGCCAAGCTGCTGGCGCTCGAGAGCGCCTGAGGCGCCACGACCGGGCCGTCGAGTCGCCGAGGGGGGCCGAAAGCCTCTCGTCCCTGCGCCGAACGGCCTGATTTTTCTGGGCTCGGGTACCGCCGTCACGAACTGCTGCCTAGACTTGATTCACGATCGTCGGCGGGAGGTAGCTGTGCCGCTCTCTGAAGAAGAGCTGCGTCTGCTCGAGCAGATGGAGCGCGCTCTGGTTGCTGAGGACCCCAAGCTCGCATCGACCATGCGCGGCACCACGCTGCGCCGTCACGCACGCCGCCGTGCCTACATCGCCGCCGGGGTCTTCGTCGTCGGCGTCGTGGTCCTGATGACCGGCGCGATCATGTCCCAGACGCTGGTCGGCATCGCCGGTTTCGTCATCATGCTCGGCTCGGCGTACGTCGCGCTCACGTCCTGGCGCGGGCAGTCCGCGGTCGACGAGGAGCAGGCGGCGAGCCTCCACGAGCCGTTCACCCTGATCGAGGGTGGCCGCTCCAAGAAGCGGGGCGGCCGGGGTCGAACCCGTCAGCACCACTCCATGATGGAGCGCTTCGAGGAGCGCTGGCGCCGCCGCCGCGACCAGCAGAACGGCTTCTGAGCTCCAGCCCAGCACCTCGCAGCGCACGCTGCGCACCTTTTCTGCGCGGTCGACGTGCCGTACGTGCGCTGAGAGCGCGCCCTGCTCAGGTCGCGTGGTCGACGCCGGGCTCGGTGAACACGTCCGCGCCGCGCACCGAGCGCCTCCGGGCCCCCGCCACCCGCCAGCGGCTCCACAGCGAGGCCGGCAGCCAGGTGGCCCGGGCCCGACGCCGACGACCCACGCCGGCTCCCATCGCCTCGACGCACCGCTCGACGTCGTCGCGCATCGCGCCGACGCGGCCGGCGTCCGCCGGAACGTCCCGGGCGAACCGGGCCCGCTCGACCTGCTCGATCACCCGCCGCAGCGCTGCCTCGGCATCCGGGTTCGCCCCCGCCCCGCGGTGGGCCGCCACGGCGAGAGCGTCGTCGTCCGACCCCGGCACGCCGAAGGACCGGACCAGCTCGCGAGCGACCGAGCGGACGGTGCGGCGGTCGTCGAAGGCGAGGTTCAGGTCCAGTGCGGTGTCGCGCAGCTCCGCCCAGCCGGCCTCGGCCGCGGCCGCGGTGGTGCCGGCCGCTGCCCAGCGACGCGAGCGCACCCAGGAGCGGGCGGTCCGGGGGAGCGCCAGCAGGCCCAGGAGCAGCAGCACCCCGACGGCGCCGCCGAGCATCGCGCCGGTGCTCCACGTCGAGCCGCCGCCTGAATCCCGGCCGCCCGCCGCGGGGGCGCTGGACCGGTCGAGCCGGTTCTGCCCGGTCGGCAGCACCGCCGACGCGGAGCTGGACGCCGAGGGCTGGTTCCGGTCGACGCGCTGCTGGGTGTAGCCGGGGGCACGTCCGGTCCGCACGCCGGGGGTGGGCTCGAGCGGCACCCAGCCGACGCCGTCGAAGTACATCTCGGGCCACGCGTGCAGGTCGTGCGCGCTGTAGACGTAGGTGCCCCGGTCGCCGCTCTGGTCACCGACCGGGTCGGGGCGCAGGAAACCGACCGCGACGCGCGAGGGGATCGCCAGCGACCGGCCCATCAGTGCCATCGCCCCGGCGAACTGCTCGCAGTAGCCCACGCGCTCGTCGAGGAACCGCACCAGGTCGTCGACGCCGTTGCCGGGGGCCGGGTCGAGGGAGTACTTGAAGCCGCCGCCGGTGCGGAACCAGTCCTGGAGCGCGACCGCCTTCTCCCACTTCGTCCGCGCGTCCCCGGTCACGCTCTGCGCGAGCGCCTTCACCGACTCCGGGATGCCGTCGGGCAGCTCGGTGCCGGGGCCGAAGATGGTCGCCGGGGCCGGCGCCGCGAACGCGAGCTCCTCCGGGGTCGGGTTCACGTCGATCCGCTCGAGCTGGTACTGCAGCCCCTCGCTCGGCTGGTCCTTCGCGCCGCTGATGAAGTCGAGGGTGTCGCGGTTGTAGCGCCAGTCACCGGGCGCGGTCAGCGAGAACACCGGGTAGGGCGCCGGGAGCCAGGTCGAGTCGAAGTTGTCGGTGAGCTGGACGTCCCACTGGTACGTCGTGCTCTGCACCTGCGCGTCGAGCCC
>JBQCEF010000547.1:0-11632 GCA_051960495.1 Nocardioides sp.
ACCGCGCGACCGTGGTGGTGCACGTGCTTGGTCCAGCCGGAGGTAGCCGTGGCCAGCATCGCGCCGACGGTCTCCGCGGAGTAGAGCACGCCGAGCAGCTCCGGGCGCTCGAACACGTCCTCCACCAGCGCAGGGAACAGCACGACCGGCATCGCCATGAGCATCGCGGCGATGTCGACCAGGTAGGTGCCGAGCAGGTCGCGGCGTCGCACGGCGTACCGGATGCCCTCCCCGATCCCCTGCAGGCTCGGCGGCGTCGTCTCGCCGACGTGGGGGTAGGACCGCATCGCGAGGAACAGCCCGGTGGCGACGAGCAGCCCGGCGACGTCGACGACGAAGCACCAACCGATGCCGACGTAGGCGACCAGCAGACCACCGACGGCCGGACCGGTCAGCAGTCCCACCTGCACGCCGAACGACGACAGCGCGTTGGCGGCGACGATCTGGTCGTGCCGGACGGTCCGCGGCTCCAGCGCCTCTTTCGAGGGCCGCTGCATCGCCCCGGCGGCCGAGAGCAGGGCGCCGAGCACGTAGATCAGCCACACCTGCGGGTCGGGCACGAACGCGTTGACGGCGAGCGCCGCTGTGAGGACCACCTGGGCCACCGCCGTCCAGACCAGGACCTTGCGCCGGTCGAGGTGGTCGGCGATCGCGCCGCCGTAGAGCCCGAACACCAGCAGCGGCACGAGCTCGACGATGCCGAGCGCACCGACGGCGAAGCTCGAGCCGGTCGCGGTGTAGAGCTGGTAGGGGATGGCGACGTAGGACACCATGCCGCCGAAGTAGAAGACGGTCCCGGCCACGAACAGCAGCCGGAAGTCGCGGGACTCCCGCAGCGGGGTGGTGTCGAGCCGCATCGCCCGCAGCCGGTCGCGCATCGTCACGAACGGTGAGTGTGCACCCCCGTCACGTGGCGCGCACCTGGATTTCGGTGACCGCTCAGGCGTGGGAGAGCAGGAACGCGATGATGAAGCCGGTCGCGGTGACCAGCCCGACGAGCCGGCCGGCGTGCTCCACCGCCTCGGGAACCATCGTGTCGGCCAGCATGGTGAGGATCGCCCCGGCCGCGAAGGCCTGTACGGCGGCCACGACCTCCTCCGGCGCGGACCCGAGGACGCCGAACCCCAGCGCGGCGGCCAGCGTGCTCGCCGCGGTCACCGCAGCCCACATCAGCAGGATCGTCCTCGTGCTGCGGCCGGTCTGGCGCATCCCCGCCGAGGCCGACATCGACTCGGGCACGTTGGACAGGAACACCGCGGCGACCATCGCCACCCCCACGCCGCCGCCCCCGAGGAGGCTGACGCCGATCGCGGCGGACTCGGGGATGCCGTCGAGCAGCGCGCCCAGCACCAGGGCGGAGGCTGCCGCCCCCTGCTGCGGGCCCTGCGGGCTCTTGCGCCGGTGGCCGCCGCGCTGGTCGATCCACCAGTCACCGGCGAAGAACACCAGGGCGCCGGCGACCAGGCCGAGGACCATCGCGGGTGCACCGGCCTTCTCGTATGCCTCGCGGGTCAGCTCGAACGCCACCGCGCTGAACAGCACGCCGGCGCCGAACCCCATCACCAGCCCGACCAGCCGGTTCGACACCGGCAGCCAGATTCCTGCTGCGGCGCCGAGCAGCAGCGCACCGCCGCCCACGAACCCCCACCACGCTGCCTCGAGCACCCAGACCCCTCTCGTCCACGGACCGTCCGAACGGTGGTCCGTGCCCAGCAATCTAGGGGAGCAGTCCTTGCCGGCGCGCAATGGCTGCGGCCTCGGTCCGACCGGCCGCACCGAGCTTGGCCAGGATGTTGGACACGTGGACGCTCACGGTCTTGGCGCTGATGAACAGGTGCCGGGCGATCTCCGCGTTGCTGCGGCCGTCGGCGACCAGCGTGAGGATCTCGGTCTCCCGGGCGGTGAGCTCGGCACCTGCGGGGCCTCGGGCCTCCCGGGTGGGTCGGGCTCCGGCCCCGGCGGCCGCGCCGAGCTCGTCGAGCAGCGGCCGGGCACCGAGCCGGTGGGCGGTCGCCCGGGCCGCGTCGAGGTGGAGCCGAGCCAGCTCCTGCCGGCCGGTCGCCCGCAGCACGGCACCCAGCCGCGCCTGGGAGCGGGCGGTCTCGAACGGGTGTCCCATGGCGGTGAACGCCTCGACGGTGCCGGTCCAGGCCGCGACCAGCTCGTCGGCGCCGGGTGGTTCCACGTCGGCGAGCCAGCGCAGGCGCAGGTGCTCGGCCCGGGTGCGTGCCAGCCAGGCCAGCCCCTCGGGGCCCACCGAGCGCTTGCGCGACTTCAGGCTCTGCTGGACGCGGTCGACCCCGGCGAGCAGCTCCGGGACGCGCTCCAGCAGCCCCGACCGCTCCCCCGCGGCGGTCCGGGCAGCGGCGGTGCCGAGCTGGCCGAGCAGCAGCCCGGTGAACCGGGTTCGGGCCTGGAAGTTCTCGTGCCACAGCCGGCCGAGCAGCTCGACGACCTCGTCGTGGACGGCCAGCATCGCGGACAGATCGCCGCGGTCGCCGTACCAGTCGATCGCCGCGGGGCCGGCCAGCACCGCGATCATCGCGTCGCGCTCCCACAGCGGCCGCACCCGGGCCAGCAGCTCGGGGACCCCCGGCTCGCCACGGCCGGCGACGACGGGCATCCGCACGGCGGTCAGCAGGGCCTCGGAGACCGGGGGCCCGGGGGTGGTGACGCGCTCGACGGCCTCGATGGCGCCGTCCCAGTCACCGGCCAGGTAGCCGACCAGCGCCTCCAGCAGGCGGGCGTCAAACCCGTACGGCGCCCACGGCCGGCCCGCGGCCCGCGCCACCTCCGCCGCGCGGTGGTAGTGCTCGCGGGCCACGTCGAGGCGGGCCTGCTCGAGCTGCACCTCGGCGAGGATGTAGAGCCCGCGCATCTCCGCCGCGGTGTCCTGGTCGGCGCGGGCCTGCTCGACGATGCCGCTCAGCGCCCGGATCGCGGTGTCGGCGTCACCGACCCGCTGGTCGATGCCGGCGAGCGTCGTCGTCGCGTCGGCCACCACCGAGGGCATGTCGCGCTTGCGGGCGATCGTCAGCGCCTCGGTCGCGAACCGGGCGCCCTCGTCGTCGTGGCCGTGCACGAGCAGGGCCCGGGCGTGCACCCCGAGGAGCCTGGCCCGCAGCTTGCTCGGCTCGTCCTCGACCAGCGCGACGGCCTCGGTCGTGGCCGCCAGCGCCTCGGCGTCGTGCTCGGTGAGCAGGGTCGCGACCGCGTAGGCCATCAGCAGCCGCGCCCGGTCGTCGGCCGGCGCGTCGTCGGGGAGCCGGCCCAGCTGGTCGCGGACCAGCTTGCGGGCTCGTTCGGGATGGCCGGAGGCGGTCACCGCGTCGCTGGTGCGCGCCACCAGGCCGACCAGGTCGACCCTGTCGGGCAGCTCGCGGCGCGGGTCGGCGAGCAGCTCGAGCGCGGCCTCGTAGTGCTGGGCGGCCTCGTCGGGACCGCCGACCGACATCGCGTCGTCACCGGCCTCGATCCCGGCGCGCAGCGCGGTGTCGAGGTCGTGGCAGGCGCGGGCGTGCCGGGCCAGCTCCGCCGCGGTCCCCTCGACCTGCCCGTCGCGCAGCGCCGCGGCGTATTCGGCGTGCAGCCGGACCCGTTCGCCGGGGAGCAGGTCGTCGTACGCCGCCTCCGCGAGCAGTGCGTGCCGGAACGCGTAGCCCTCGGCGCCGACGCGGACGAGGACGTTCGAGTCCACGGCGGCCCGCAGGGCCCGCTCCAGCGCGTCGGGCGCGAGGTCGACGACGGCCGCGAGCAGCGCGTGGGAGACCCGGCGGCCGGCGACCGCGGCGGCGCGGACCACGGCGCGGCCCTCGTCGTCGAGCCGGTCGAGCCGGACCAGCAGCAGGTCGGCGAGGTCGTCGGGCAGCCCCTGGGCGCCGAGCTCGGCGGCGACGAGCTCCTCGGCGAAGAACGCGTTGCCCTCGGCCCGGTCGACGATCCGGACCAGGTCGTGCGGCGCCAGGTCACCGCCGTGCAGGGTCCGCACCAGGCGGCGTACGTCGTCGTCCGCGAGCGGGGCCAGCTGGAGCCGGTGGACGCCGGGCACGCGGACCCACTCCGCGACGGTCGAGCGGAGCGGGTGGCGGCGGTGCAGGTCGTCGCTGCGGTAGGACGCGACGACGGCCACGGCGGACTGGAACGGCCGGGTGAACAGGAAGCTGAGCAGGTCCCGGGTGGACCGGTCGGCCCAGTGGGCGTCCTCGACGACGACCAGCAGCGGCGCGTCCTCGGCGAGCAGGTCGAGCGCGCCGTGGACGGCCTCGAAGATCTCGCCGCGGTCGGGCCCCTCGCCGGGCGCCGCGGCGGTGCCGGACAGCAGCCGGCGGCCGGGCTGGAGGTGGAGCAGGGCGGGGAAGGCGGTCGCGAGCTCGGCGGCCCGGTCCGCGTCGTCACGAGCGATCCGGCCGAACAGCTCGGAGAACGGCAGGTAGGGCAGCGCGCTGTCGCCGAAGTCGAGACAGTGGCCCACCGCGGTGCTCCACCCGGCCTGGTCGGCACGGTCGGTGAGCTCGGCGAGCACCCGCGTCTTGCCGACGCCGGCGTCGCCGGCCAGCAGCACGGCGCGCGAGCGGGCGTCGGCGCCGATCCCGAGGTGCTCCACGAGGTGGGCTATCTCGCGGTCACGCCCCAGGGTCGGCGTCGCGGAGTCGAGGTCGGGGGCCACGTGGGCCATCATCTCGCCCCGCACCGACACCGCGCGGGTGGTTTTCCCGAGCGGCGCGGCGACCGGCAGGCCCGCCGGAGCCGTCGCCGGGGCGGGGGTCCCGGTCACGCGACGGCGACGGGGCGGCGGCGCTGCTCGGGCAGCTTCAGCGTCGGACGGCGCGGCAACCAGCGGCGGCGGGGGCCGCGGGTGCGGGCGAACCCGTGCCGGGCCCGCTCCTCGCGGTAGCCGAGCTCGGCGGAGGCGTACGGCGTACCGGCCAGCACGATCTCTGACATCAACATGGTGGGCTCCTCGGGACTTCCTGGTCTGTCGATGTGCTCGATCCTGCGCGTCTGAGGAGGGCCCGCACATCGGAAGAACTCCCTATTCGTCGACGCCGCCTCAGTCAGGGTCCTTAGCCCCCGGTCGGGGTCCGGCCCCGTAAGGCACCCTGGAGGCGTGGAGGCGGGGGAGCAGTCAGCGCGTGAGCTGGTCCGGGCGCAGCTGCCGGGCCTGCGTCGTACCGCCCTGCTGGCGGTGGCGTGCAACCTGGCGCTGGAGGCGGCCCAGCTGCTGACGGTCGACGGCTACCCCTGGCGGTTCAAGACCCTCGCCTACCCGCTGATGTTCCTGCTGGGGTCCCTGGTCGTGTGGGCCGTCGTGGGGCTGGTCCACGCGGTGGTCGGACGCTTCGCGCTCACCACGGCCGTGATGGCCGTGCTCACCGTCGCGGTGGGGTTCGCCGACCACGAGAAGGTGCGGCTGCTCCGGGAGCCCGTCTACCCGGGTGACTGGCGGTTCCTGCGGCAGTGGCAGTTCCTGATGGACATCGTCGGCACGCGGGTCCTGCTCGCCCTCGCGGCGGGGGTCGCCCTCGTCATCGCGGCAGTGCTGCTCTGGCGACGGCGTCGCCGCGTGCACCCGGCCGGCGACGACGGAGCCGGGACGGGCCCGCCCCGTGGCCCCCGGTGGCAGGTCCGGGTGGTCACGGCGGTGGTCTGCTCGATGACCCTGGCCCACCTCGCTCAGTTCAACAGCCCGGGCAACGTCGCGCACGCCGCCTACGACGCGTTGGGCGCGCAGTGGCGGCCGTGGAGCCAGAACCGCAACTACCTGGGCAACGGGTTCGTCGGCGGGTTCCTCTACAACACGCCGGTCGGGACCATGACGCCCCCGGCGGGGTACGACCGGGCGGCGATGGCGCGCATCGCCACCCGCTGGATGCACGCGGCCCGGCGGATCGACCGGACCCGGTCGGCCGACCGGCTCGACCACCTCAACGTCGTGCTGCTGCTAGACGAGTCGTTCAGCGACCCGGAGCGGCTCGCGGGCGTGCACGTGGCCGGCGACCCGATCCCGTTCACGCGTCGGCTGATGGCCTCCACCACCTCCGGGTCGATGCGTGCGCTGGCTGTGGGCGGCGGGACGGCCAACGTGGAGTTCGAGACGCTCACGGGGATGTCGATGGCGCTGTTCCCGCCCCAGTTCCGCGTGCCCTACCAGGCGCTGGTGCCGAGCTACTCCTCGTTCCCGTCGGTGGTCGGCTGGCTGCGGGGCCTCGGTCACGCGACGCTCGCCATCCACCCGTTCAGCACCGAGATGTACCGGCGCCGTGAGGTCTACCGCGCGTTCGGGTTCGAGCAGTTCGTCCACGACACGACGATGGCGGAGCGTTCACGCAGCGGGCACCACGGCTACATCTCGGACGCGTCGGCGTTCCACGAGCTCGAACGCCGGCTCACCGCGCAGGACGCGCCGCTGCTGGTCAACCTGGTGACCATGCAGAACCACATCCCCTACGGCGACAGGTACGACGACCCGCTGACGGTCACCGGTCCGGACGGCGAACGTCTGACGGATGCCGGGCAGTACGCCCGCGGCCTCGCGGTCACCGACCGAGCGGTGGCGGATCTCATCACCCGGCTGCGCGACTTCGACGAACCGACCGTCGTCGCGTTCTACGGCGACCACCTGCCGTCGGTCTACCCGCCCGAGGTGTTCGAGCGGACCGGCCCCGAGGGGATGCGCGAGACCCCGTTCTTCGTGTGGGCGAACTTCGCGGACCGCTCCTCGCCGCAGCCGCTGACCAGCCCGACCCACTTCGTCGACCTGGCCCTCGAGCAGGCCGACGCCCCGGTGCCGCCCTACTACGCGCTGCTGCAGACCGTGCGCCGGCGGCTGCCCGCGATGGCGAACGGCCGGCTGTACGACGCACAGGGACGCCCGGTCCGGCCGGCCGACCTCCCGCCGGCGGACGCGCGGTTGCTCCACGACTACCGGCTCGTGCAGTACGACCTCTCGGTCGGCGAGCGGTGGTCCGAGGACGCGATGTTCACGATGCCGGCGGCTGCGGGGCGGTGATCAGACGGGCCGGCCGCGCAGGAACGTCTCGCGGACCAGGGGCACCCCGGGCCGGTAGGCGAGGTGGAGGTACGACGGCGCCTCCAGCACCACCAGGTCGGCGGACGCGCCGGGCCGCAGGTGGCCGACGTCGTCGCGGTCCAGCGCCCGGGCTCCCCCGAGCGTCGCCGCGGCCAGCGCCTCGGCGGGCGACATACCCATCTCCCGGAGGGCCAGGGCGATGCACAGCGGGATCGACGAGGTGAAGCACGAGCCGGGGTTGCAGTCGCTGGCCAGCGCCACGGACACCCCGGCGTCGAGCAGGCGGCGCGCGTCCGGGTAGGGCGAGCGGGTCGAGAACTCCACCCCCGGCAGCAGCGTGGCGACCGTCCCGGAGTCGCGGAGCGCGGCGATGTCCTCGTCGGCGAGGTAGGTGCAGTGGTCCACGGCGGCCAGGCCGAGCTCGCAGGCGAGCTGCACGCCCGGCCCGGGCCCGAGCTGGTTGGCGTGCAGCCGCCCCCGCAGTCCCGCGGCGGCGCCGGCCTGCAGCACGGCCCGGGCCTGGTCGGCGTCGAAGGCGCCCGTCTCGCAGAACGCGTCGACCCACTTCGCGTGCGGCGCGCACGCCTCGAGCATCGGCCCGCTGACGAGCGCGACGTAGTCCTCGGGCGTGCTGCCCTCGGGCACGACGTGCGCCCCGAGGAACGTCGTCTCCTCGGTGACCTGGCGCGCCAGGGCGAGGCTGCGGGCCTCGTCGCGGACGGTGAGGCCGTAGCCGCTCTTCACCTCGACGGTGGTGGTGCCCTGCCGTCGCATCTCGGCCACGAGCCGGTGCAGGTTGGCGGCGAGCTGCTCGTCGGTGGCGGCCCGGGTCGCGGCCACCGTCGTACGGATCCCGCCGGCGGAGTACGGCGTGCCCGTCATCCGGGCGGCGAACTCCTCCGCGCGGTCGCCGGCGAACACCAGGTGGCTGTGCGAGTCGACGAAGCCCGGCACGACCGCGCGGCCGCCGACGTCGTAGGCGGTGTCCGCCGCCGGGGCCCGGTCCGCCGGTCCGGTCCAGGCGACCCTGCCGCCCTCGACGACCAGCGCGGCGTCGCGCAGGATCCCGTTCTCGCCCGGGTGGGCGGGGTCGTGCGTGGTGAGCTCGCCGATGTCGGTGAGCAGTGTCGAGACCATCAGTCCTCCCAGATCCGGCGGATGGTGTGGTCGAGCGCGGTCCCGATCTCGGCCTGCGCACCCGGCTCGACCACGACCCGGCCCTGCGCGACCACGTGCACGACGTCGGCGGCCGAGGCGGCGAACACGACCGTCTCGAGGCCGGCGCCCGTGCCGGCCGTGCGCGGCGAGCGCACGTCGAGCGTGACCAGGTCGGCGGGCGCCCCGACGGCGATCCGGCCGGCCTCGAAGCCGAGCGAGCGGTGGCCGGTCACCGACGCGGCGGCGAGCAGCTCGGCCGCCGACCAGCGCCCGCGCTCCTGGGTCTGGAGCCGCTCGTCGAGCTCGACGGCCCGCATCTCCTCGAACGCGTCGAGGACCGCGTGGCTGTCGGTCCCGAGCGTCAGGGCGGAGCCGGCGTCGTGCAGCAGCCGGGACGGCCCGATCCCGTCGGCGAGGTCCCGCTCGGTCGTCGGGCAGAAGCAGGCGTGGGTGCCGGTGGACCCGAGCATCGCGACGTCGTCGTCGGTCAGGTGCGTGGCGTGCACGGCGGTGCTGCGCGGTCCGAGCGCGCCGGCCTCCTCCAGCACCCCGGTGGGGGTCTCGCCGTAGGCCTCCTGGCAGGCGACGTTCTCGGCGAGCTGCTCCGAGACGTGGGCGTGCAGCGGCGCGGTGCGCCGCTCGGCCCACTCGGCGACGAGGTGCATCTGGTCGCGCGGCACGGCGCGGACCGAGTGGATCGCCGCGCCGGCCTGGGCGTGCGGCGCGATCATACCGTGGGCGTCACATTCAAGCTCAGTGACGCGCGCCGCCCAGCGCACCGCGTCGCCGTCGCCGAACCGCAGCTGGAGTCCGGCCAGCGGCAACGGTCCGTCCTGCGCCAGGCCGCCCGCCAGGTAGCACGTGTCGAGCAGCGTGATGCGCAGGCCCGCGTCGGCGGCGGCCTGGACCAGGGCGCGGCCCATGGCGTTCGGGTCGTCGTACGGCGTGCCGTCCGGCCCGTGGTGGAGGTAGTGGAACTCGCCGACGGAGGTGAAGCCGGTGGCGAGCATCTCGCGGTACGTCGCGCGCGCGAGCTCGTAGTAGGAGTCGGGGGTGAGCCGGCCGGCGAGGTCGTACATCTGCTCGCGCCAGGTCCAGAACGTGCCGCGGCCGCGCTGGGTGCGCCCGCGCAGCGCTCGGTGGAAGGCGTGGCTGTGGCAGTTGGCGAGGCCGGGAATCGTCAACCCCGCAAGGCGATCCGCGCCGCCGGGCTCGACACCGACCTCGACCGCGGTGAACTCCCTGGCCTGGATCTCGACGCGCACGGACTCGCGCACCTCGCCGTCGACCACGGCCCGCTCCAGCCAGTAGGCGGTCACAGCCAGCCGTCCTTCTCCAGCGGGTCAGCGGGCAGGCTCCGCTCCGGGGTGAAGCCGCCGACGATCCCCGCCAGCGTCTTGGCGAGCGCCTCCACGCCCGCGAGGCAGTCGGCCATCTCCGCGTGCTCGTCGGGCGAGTGCGAGACGCCGGTCGGGTTGCGCACGAACAGCATCGCGCTGCGGCGGCCGGAGGCCTGCAGCACGCCGGCGTCGTGGCCGGCGGCGGTCGGGATCACCGGCCACGGCTCGGACTTGCCGAGCGCGCTGATCCGCCGGGCGGCGTCCTCGTCGAAGGCCACCTCCGGCGACTGCGACTCGGCCGTCACCGTCACGGTCGTGCCGTCCCGGCCGGCCCGCTCGCCGGCCAGCCGCTCGACCTCGGCCAGCATCTGCTCGAGGTGGGCCGTGGAGTCGGCGCGGGCGTCGAGCCACGCGGTGACCTCGGAGGGCACGGCGTTGGTGCCGTTGGGGCGGACCGCGACCCGGCCGAACGTCGCGCGCTGACCCGAGAGCCGGGCCTGCTTGTTGGCTGCCAACGCGGTCATCGCGTAGGTGAGCATCGGGTCGCGCCGGTCCTCCATCCGCGTCGTGCCGGCATGGTTGGCCTCACCTGCGAAGTCGAACCGGTAGCGCCCGTGGGGCCAGATCGCGCTCGCGACGCCGACCGGGGCGTCGCGGTCGACGAGGTCGCGGCCCTGCTCGACGTGCAGCTCGACGAAGCAGTCGACGCCGTCGACCAGGCCGGACGGGCCGAGGTCGGGCTCGAGCCCCGCAGCGGCCATTGCGTCGAGCAGGAACACGCCGTCGCGGTCGCGCAGCTCGCGGGCCTGCTCGGCAGTCGTGGCGCCGGTGAGCAGCCGCGACCCGAGGCAGGCCAGCCCGAACCGGCTGCCCTCCTCCTCGACGAACACCGAGACGCCGATCGGGGCGGCCGGCTCGAACCCCCGGTCGCGCAGCAGGTCCACGGCCGCCAGCGCCGAGACCACGCCGAGCGGCCCGTCGTACGCGCCACCGTCGATCACGGAGTCGAGGTGGGAGCCGGTGACGACGCCGCGGGTCCCCCGGGCGGGCGAGTCGTCCCCGGGCCGCCACCAGGCGACCAGGTTGCCGTTGCCGTCGGCCTGCACGTCGAGGCCGCGGGCCGCGCACTGGTCGAGGAACCACGCCGTGCACTCACGCTCGGCCGCGCCGAACGGCTGCCGGTGGTAGCCGCCGGTGGTGCTCGAGCGGCCGATCGTGGCGAGCTCGCGCCACATGGTCTCGAAGTCAGCGTGGGACAAGATGGGCTCCATGGAGTTCCAAGAGGTGGTACGACGCCGTCGGATGGTCCGACGCTACGACCCGGACCGGCCGGTGGACCCGAGGGTGGTCGACCGGATGCTCGACAACGCGGTGCACGCGCCGAGCGCGGGGTTCAGCCAGGGGTGGGCGTTCCTGGTGCTGGACGAGGCCTCGGACGTGGACCGTTTCTGGGCGGCGACCACGCCGGAGAGGCCGGAGGGCTCGGCGCCGAGCCGCTGGCTCGACGGGATGCGGACCGCGCCGGTGGTCATCGTGCCGCTGTCGCACAAGGACGCCTACCTCGATCGCTACGCCCAGGACGACAAGGGCTGGACCGACCGGGACGAGGCCCGCTGGCCGGTGCCCTACTGGCACGTCGACACCGGCATGGCCGCGCTGCTGATCCTGCAGACCGCCGTCGACGCCGGGCTCGGGGCCTGCTTCTTCGGCGTCCCGCCGGAGCGGTTCGGCGCCTTCCGGACGGAGTTCGGGGTCCCTGAGGGCTACACGCCGATCGGCGCGATCACCATCGGGCACCGGGTGGCGGACGCCGGCGCGAAGGGGTCGCCGAGCCGCCGGGCACGCCGTACGCCCGAGGAGGTCGTGCACCGCGGCGGCTGGTGACCCCCTGAACACCAGGGGATGTCGGATTTCAGTCACTCCCCCCGGAATGCATCCCTGGGGAGGTAACCGAACGCCGACATACCCTGGTAATCCGCAGGACGCACCCGACAGGCGGAGGGGACCGCGATGACGGAGCCGGAGCAGGACCGCGAGCGGAGGCTGCACGACGCCGCGCTCACCAAGGCGCTGGGCCAGCCCCCGCGGCCGCCTCACGACGAGG
>JBQCEF010000548.1:0-6778 GCA_051960495.1 Nocardioides sp.
CGACCACGCGCTCGGTGCCGTTGATGACGAAGGTGCCCTTGTCGGTCATCAGGGGGAAGTCGCCCATGAAGACCGTCTGGCCCTTGATCTCACCGGTCTCGTTGTTGGTGAACTCGGCCGAGACGTACAGCGGTGCGGAGTAGGTGAAGTCCTTCTCCTTGCACTCGTCCACGGTGTTCTTGGGCTCGTAGAACACCGGGTTCTCGAAGGAGAGGCTCATCGTGCCCGAGAAGTCCTCGATGGGCGAGATCTCCTCGAGCCCGGACTTCTGCGAGACGTCCTCACCGGCGTCGAGACGGTTCTGGACCACGGTCTTCCAAGCCTCGTTGCCCACGAGCCAGTCGAAGCTGGTGGTCTGCAGGTCGAGGAGCTTGGGAACCTCGAGGGGTTCCTTGATCTTTGCGAAAGAGATGCGGCGGGGGTTGAGATCGGCTGCACTGGTGCTGCGCGAGGCGGCCAAGAGGGGTCCTTCCAAGGGCTCGCGGACTCATCTGGAGATGGCGCCGGCCAACCACAGACCAGCCAACCGGGCAGGCTGGAAGTATTTGAGGGCGGGCGCAAAGAACGATCCTAGCCCAAGGCTCGGCAGGGCACAACCGAGCGAGCGGGTCAAACTCCGCCGCAAGAAGCATGGACGCTGGCCGGTCCCGAGTCAAGAACCCCGCGCGACGCGGCCCCGCCCGGTCCAGCCATCTCTAGTACGACGTGATGTCGTCCACCCGCCAGGCGCCGCCGCTGCGCACCATGGAGAACATCACCCGGTTCAGCGCCGTCTGCGGCTCGCCGCTGTTGGCGGTGCTGGTCGTGGTCTGGTTGACGAACAGCAGCACCTCCACGCGGTCGGCGCCCGCCTGGGAGACCCCGGACGCCCGGACGTTGGCCTCGACGTGGGCCTTGCGCTCCTTGGCGGCGTCCATGACCAGCGAGTCGAAGGTGTCGAGGTACTGCTTGCGGTAGCTCGGCGTCATGAGCGCCGCCGCCGCGTCCCGGTCAGCCTCGAGCGTCTTGTAGTCGTAGGACAAGATCGCCTCCGCGGCGCGCTCGGCGGCAGCCGGCGCCTGCCGGCGGGCCTGGTCGATCTCGGCCTGCGCCTGCACGGTCCGGTAGTCCTGCCAGCCCATCCCGTCGATGAACGGTCCCGCGGCCAGCACGAGCAGCACGACCGCCAGCAGGGCCAGCGCGGCCATCACCGGCCACGGCACCGGCCGGGCCGCTGCCCCGGCGCTCTGGGCCGGCTCCGGCTCGGCGGGCCGCGGCTCGGCCGCCCGGCTCTCGGGCGGGGCCGGCGCGGGCGCCGGCGGCGGCGGGGCGGCCGGCGAGGACGCCGGCTGCTCCTGCTCGACCGAGGTCTCGGCCTCCTCCGGGCTGGCCGGGGCGGCGACCGGACGCGCGGACTTGCGCTCGCCGGCGATCCGGCGACGGGCCCGAGGGCTGGGGTTCTGGCTGCTCATCGGATCCAGGCTCCTCAGGCCACCGGGGTGAAGTTGTCGACGAGCCAGTCGCCGTCGACCTTGACCAGGTCGACGGACCAGCGGAAGTGCCGGGCCCGGGTCCCGAAGGACGAGGAGGCCTCGGCGTCGGCGACCACGAGGACCTGGGCCGAGTCGGAGTCCACGCTCGCGACCGCGGAGCGCAGCACCTGGCCCTTGGAGACCAGCTTCGCCTCCTTGATCTGGCTCAGGATGTCGTCGATCGACTTCTCGAAGTCGGTGCGGAACTTCGTGGTCAGCATCGGGCTCAGCCGCCCCTTGAGCGTCGGAAGGTCCGAGGAGTCGAAGTTGTTCGCCTCGACCACGAACCGCTCCGCCGAGCGCACCGCCTGGGACCTCGCCTGGTCCTCCGCGCGGGCGTCGAGGTAGCGCGGGCGCACCGAGACCAGCTCGTAGACCACCAGGGCCCCCGCCACGAGGACGAGCAGCGCGAGCACCACGGTGATCCAGCGGCTGAGCCGTGGGCTCATCCCGCCGCGCGACGGCGCGCGCGACGTCGCCGTGTCATCTGTGTAGGTCATCTGGTTCCTGGTCGCTTCCGGCTCACTGCTTGCCGGTGAGCGGCTGGAGCAGCAGCCACTTCCAGGACTCCTGCCCGAACATCGACGCCGCCCCACCGGTGTAGGACACCGACTCGCTCGGGCTGTGGTCGGTGTAGGTCACGGTCCCCGTGTCGGCATCGTACGCGCCGATCACCGGGGCCCGGTACGCCGGACCGGCCCGCCGCGGGGCGTTCTGGGCACCGCGCGCGTTCGTGGTCGCCTGCGGCTCGGAGCACCGCGCGTCCTCGTTCATCGGCCGGTTGCCGCGGTTGTGCGGGCTGCGCCTGTCGGTGCCCTGGTAGCCCGCGTGGCACACCGTCGGCTCCTGCTGCAGGATCAGGCCGAAGTGCGCGTCGTACAGGCCGCTCTGCGGGTCCTTGCCCACCACGGTGAAGCCACCGGCGACGACGTAGGGGTAGGCCAGCAGGATCATCTCGGTCCCGTCGAGGTGCCGTCCCGTCACCTCGCCGGTGGTGACCAGGTTGTTGATCAGCTCGCCGAGGTCGACGTCGTTCTCCTCCAAGAACGTGCGCAGCTGGTTGGCGGTGACGCTGCCGTTGTTGATCACCCGGCGCAGGTCCTTGTCGGAGCTCACCAGCGTGTCGGAGAACAGCGACAGGTCGTGGGCGAAGCTCTTGATCGCCGAGGCCTTGTCGAGCTGCGTGCCGAGCACCGTGTTGCCGTCCTCGAGCAGGGCCGTCGTCACGTCGTAGTTCTCGTTGGCGGTCCGGATGAACGAGTTGGAGGTGTCGATGATCCGGCCGAGGTTCTCCCCGGTGCCCGCGAACGCCTTGCCCATCTCGTCGACCACCGTGGTCAGGCTCTGCTTGTTGACCGAGTTGACGGTCGTGTCGATGTCGACGAGGAACTTCGTCGTCGAGATGGGGGTTGCCGTCTTCTCGACCGGGATGTCCGCGCCGTCCTCGAGGTAGGGTCCGCCGTCGCGCTCCGGCTGGAGGTCGACGAACTGCTCACCGACCGCCGAACGGTTGGCCACCACGGCGCGGGTGTCGTTGGGGATCCGCGGCGCGTCCTTCTGGATGTCGAGGTTGAGGTCGACGCCCTGCTCGGTGAGCTCCATCGAGCCGACCTGGCCCACGGTGACCCCGCGGTAGGAGACCTCGGCCCCGGAGAAGATGCCTCCGGACTCCGCGAAGTGGGCCACCACGCGGTAGGAGTCGTCGAGGAAGAGCCGGTCGAGCCGGGCGTAGCGCGCGCCGACGAACGCCACGCCGACCATGGTGATCAGCGCGAAGATGATCAGCTGGACCTTGGTGCGTTTCGTGATCATCTCTGCACCATCCCCCACACGAGCAGCGGAGCCAGCTCGTCGTCGTAGTGACCGGTCGCGGCCGTGTCACGGGCCGTGGAGCCGCCGAAGGCGGGTCGCAGCAGGCCTCCCGAACCGCCCCCGAGCGGCAGGTCCGGCACCGGGAGGTCCGGCAGGTCGGGCAGCGGCTCGTCGAGCGGGGAGTCAGGGACCGCGAGGATGACCTTGCAGAAGTTGTTGTCCTTGTACTTCGGCTTCTTGCAGGTCTTCTTCAGCTGCTTGAGCGAGACCTTCTTGCACGCCTTGCTGTTCGGGTCCTTGCTCAGGATGCACTTCTCGACGTCGGTGAGCGTGTCGATCACCGGGCCGGCCTCGTCACAGACCGGGTTCTCCGGTGTCAGCTCGCAGATCGTGCCCGGGCCGGGCAGCTGGGTGTCCCCGGTGATGCTCAGGTCGGTCTGGATCGAGAGGTTGGTGTAGTCGCCCATGTGCAGGTTGCGCGCCTGTGCGGGGTTCTTGCCGACGACCGCGTCGACGAACGGGTAGGTCAAGAACACCTGCAACGACTTCGGCAGCGAGTCCCCGGCCTCGGCCAGCTTGGTCAGCGTGGGCGCCAGCGCCTGCAGGCTGTCGATCGTGGCGGCCTTGGAGTCGCGGATCACCTGGGTGCCGACCGAGCTGAGGTCGCTCAGCGCCTTCAGCATCTTCACCAGGTCGTCGCGCTGCCGGTTGATCGAGGCCAAGGCGGCGGGCATCTCGTCGAGCGCCTGGGTGATCGCACCCTTCTGCTCGTTGAGCGAGATCGCGAGCCGGTTGAGGCTCTCGATCGCGTCGACGATCGCCTCCTTGTTGTCGTCGAGCTGACTCATGAAGGTGTCGAGCTGGTCCAGCACCGATCGCACGCTGCCCTCGCGGCCGTCGAGGGCCTTGTTGAGCTCCGTCGCAATGGTCTTGAGCTGGGCCACGCCACCACCGTTGAGCAGCAGCGACATCGCGCCGAGCACTTCCTCGACCTCGGGGTTGCGGCCGGTGCGCTCGAGCGGGATCACGTCCCCGTCGCCCAGCCTGGCGCTGCTCGCGCCGGTCGCCGGCGGCGCCAGCGACACGAACTTCTCGCCGAGCAGGCTGGTCTGGCGGATCTTCGCCTCGGCGTTGTCGGGCAGGTCCACGTCGTCGCGCAGCAGCACGGTGACCTCGGCGGTGTAGCCGTCGAGGTCGATCTTGTCGACCTTCCCCACGGTGACGTCGTCGACCTTCACCGCGGACTGCGGGACCAGGTCGAGCACGTCGTTGAACTGCACCGTGACGGAGTAGGGGTGGTCGCCCAGGTCGGCCCCGCCGGGCAGCGGGAGGCTGTAGACCGAGAAGTCGCACCCGGTCAGCGACAGCGCACCGACGCAGACGAGGGCGGCCACGCGGGCCAGGCGAGCACGCAGGCTCGGGGTCCGGCGGGTCATCGCTGCACCTCCACGATCCCGGCCAGCGACCGGTCGATGTGCTCCACCTCGACCACCTCGTCGGACGACGGTGACCGCTCGCCCAGGGCCGCAGGTCTCGGCAGTGCCTGCCGCACCAGGTCGCACGCCTGCTTGGGCGAGGGCGTCTGGTGCAGGATCGCGCACAGCACCCGCGCCGGGTTCGAGGTGAGGTCGTTGACGTTCTCCCCGACGCTGGTGCGGGTGTCGAGCGTCCCGGTCTTGGGGTTGTAGGTGTGGAACAGGTTGGTCAGGGCGGTCGGCGCGACGGCGAGCGTCTCGTCGAGCGCGGCCCGCTGCTTGACCAGGATCTTCGACACGGCGTTGAGCCCCTTGATGTTCTTCGACAGCGCGTCCCGGTTCTCCTTCACGAACGACGAGACCTGGTCCATCGCGACACCGAGGTTCTTCAGCGCCGCGGCGAGGTCGGTGCGTTCGTCGGCGAGCAGGTCGGCGGCCCCGACCAGCGAGTCGTTGAACTGGCGCACGGTCTTGTCGTTCTTGGAGAGCGCCCGGACGAAGCGCTCCATCTCGCGGGCGGTGCCGAACAGCTCGTCCTTGTTGTTGGCGAGCGTGCCCGTGAACTTCCCGAGGTTCTCGATGGTCTGGTGGAACTGGTCGCCCTGCCCGGCGAAGTTCTTGGCCGTCGAGTCCAGCAGGTTGGTCAGCGCGCCCTTGCTGTTGGCGCCCTCCGGTCCCAGCGCCACGGTGAGGTCGTCGATGCTCTGGTAGATCTCGTCGAGCTCGAGCGGGACCGCGGTCTCCTCGGGGGTCAGCTCGGCCCCGCTCTGCAGCACGTCGTCGCCCTCGGTCCACACCGGCGTCAGCTGCACGAACCGGTCGCCGACGATGGCCGGCGACACGATGACCGCCTTGGCGTCGGCCGGCACCTTGTACTTCGCGTCGTAGGACATCGTCACGGTGACGTCGGTGCCGGTCGGCACCACGCTGTCCACGGTGCCCACCGGGACACCCAGGATGCGGACGTCCGAGCCCTCGTAGAGGGAGACCGTCCGGGGGAAGGACGCGGTGAGCGTCTTCTGCTCGTCGCGCGGCACCAGCGCCAGCAGCAGCGCCGCCACCACCGCGAGCACGGCGACCACCGAGAGGATGCCGGTCAGGTTTCTTCTCTTGGCACGCATGTCACTCACCACCCCCGAGCGCCGGGACCGGCGGCATGTTCTGGATGTAGGTGTCGAACCACGGGCCGTTGCCCAGGGTGTTGGCGAAGACCCGGTAGAACGGCGCCATCAGCCGCAGGCTGTTGTCGAGGTTCTCCTGGTTCTTCCGGAGCACGTCGACCACCCCGTCGAGGTGGTTCAGCGCCGGCTTGAGGTCGGCGCGGGTGCTGCGGACCAGCTTGGTGAGCTCGACCGAGAGCTGGCTGGTCGCGGTGAGCAGGTTGTGCACCGACTCGCGCCGGGCGGCCAACGCGCGGAACAGCTTGTCCCCGTCTCGCATCAGCGTGACGAGGTCGCCCCGGCGGTCACCGAGCACCCCGGAGACCTTGCGCATGTTCGTCAGCAGCGTGTTGAGCTGCTCGTCGCGCGCCGCGATGTTCTGGGACAGGTCGGACATCCCGCGCAGCGCGGCCTGGAACTCCTCCGGCGTGTTCTTGGTGAGCTCGGCCATCGTGTTCAGCGCCTTGGCGAGCTGGTCGGTGTCGATCCGCTCCGAGGTGCTCGCCAGGCCGGAGAAGGCGTCGACGACGTCGTACGGCGAGGTGGTGCGGCTCACCGGGATCTCGGTGTTCTCGGCGAGCTGGCCCTCGCCGGAGGGCTGCAGCGACAGGTACATCGCTCCGAGCAGCGTCTTGACCTTGATGGCGGCGGCGGTCTGCCGGCCGAAGTCGACGCCGCTGTCGACGAGGAACTGCACGCGCACGTGGTCACCTGCCAGGTCGACCGACTTGACCTTGCCGACCCGGACGCCGGCGATGCGCACCTCGTCGTTGGCCTTGAGGCCGGCCGCCTCGCTGAAGGCGGCGTAGTAGGTGTCCCC
>JBQCEF010000549.1:0-4065 GCA_051960495.1 Nocardioides sp.
GGCGACCGGCAGCCGGGCCCTGCGATCCGCGGCGAAGTCGGCCCGCGCGACGGTGCGGACCCGCAGCGGCACGTCGACCGGCGCGCCGACCAGCCGCCGCGCCGGCTGCGCGGCGTCGACGGGGTGCACCAGGATCCGCGGGTCCCCCAGCGCGAGGTCGCCCAGCAGGTGGCGCAGCGCCTGCACCAGCGGCCGGTCGCTGCGCCAGTTGGTGCCGAGGGTGGCCTCCGACGCCGCCACGTCCTTGGCGGCCAGGTAGGTCACCACGTCGGCGCCGCGGAAGGCGTAGATCGCCTGCTTGGGGTCACCGATCAGCACCAGGGTGCGGTGGCCGTGGAAGGCCCGCTCGAGGATCTGCCACTGCACCGGGTCGGTGTCCTGGAACTCGTCGACGAGCACGATCCGGTAGCGGGTGCGGATCCGGCCGCACGCGTCGTCGCCGGTCTCCGGGTCGGTGAGCGCGTCGCGCAGGTAGGTCAGCAGGTCGTCGTAGTCCATGACCCGCATGGACCGCTTGCGTCTCGCCACCTCGGCGCGTGCCCGTTCGGCGAACCGCACCCGGACCTCGGGCTCGCTGCCGGCGTCGTACTCCTGCGGCGCCAGCTCCGCCGACGGGTCGCCCACCGCCTTGCCGGCCAGGTCGGCGGCGACGGAGAACCCGAACCGGTCGAGCGGCGCCGGGCTCTCCGCGCGCCCGTAGTCGCCGACGTAGAGGTCGGTGGCCACCTCGGTCACCAGGTCGCCGGTGGCCTCTGCGAACGTCACGTCGTGGTCGAGGTCGGCGGCGATGCCCAGGCCGGCGAGCATCTGGTGGCAGAACCCGTGGGTGGTGGCGATGGTGGCCGCGTCGAAGTCGGCGAGCGCGGTCGCCAGCCGGCGGTGGCGTACGACGACCTCGGCGTCGGAGGTGTCCGCGAGGTGCCGGACCAGGTCGTCGGAGGTTGACCGTGCCGCGACGGGATCGGCCAGCGCCGCGGTCACCTCGGTCAGCCGCTCGCGCACCCGCTCGCGCAGCTCGGCCGTGGCCGCCCGGCCGAACGTGACCAGCATCAGCTCGTCGATGAGCGCGTGCCCCTCGGCGAGGTAGCGGCACGCGAGACCGGCGATGGTGTGGGTCTTGCCGGTCCCGGCGCTGGCCTCGAGGACGGTCGTCCCCTCGGGGAGCTCGCCGCACAGGTCGAACACGGCAGTCGGTGCGGTGCGTGCGGTGGTTCCCACGGGTCGGCCCCCTTCCTCCCGCGGGAGCCTATCGAGGGGTTCTGACAGTTCGGGGCACCGGACGACCCGGGCACTGCCTCAGCGCGGCGGGGTGGGCGGCCCCGGTGGCTTGCCGCCTTGCAGGTTCAGCAGCCGCGCGAACAGCACCACCATCCCCGTCTGCCAGGCGATCGCGAGCACGAGGATCGCCGGCCACCAGCGCGACACGACGACCCCGTCGCGCGACAGCGCCGCGAGCGCGTAGGTCGTCACGAGCACGAGGAGCCACAGGCCGACCACCGCCATCCGGTAGCCGCGGCTGCGGTCGCGCGGCGGGCTGATCCCCAGCGCCGAGACGTCGTGCGGAGGGTGCTCGCGCAGCATCCGGCGCACTGACCCGTAGACGACCGTCTCGGGGTACTTCGCCGCGAGCATCCCGTAGACCCGTCGCGCGGTCGGCCGGTGCCACCGGACCGTCGCCGGCAGGGCGACCGCCTCGATGTGGGCCGCCGCGGCGCGGAAGCCGCGGTCGCCGAGGATGCAGCGTCCGCGCACCGATACGACGGCGCTGACCGGCCCGACCGCGACCGTCGCGCTGCCCGGGAGGTACCACCCGTAGAGCCCGCAGCGGCACTCCGGGTCCGGCGCCGCGTGCACCTTGCCGAGGGCGCACCGGGCCTGCTCGTGGTCCCCGTCCCACGCCCCGAACTCGGCGTGCACGAGCGGGTAGAGCCCGTCGTCGCGCAGCTCGAACTGCCGGTAGCCGCGCAGCTCCCCCGGCACCAGGTCCGGACCGTCGAGCGGGCGGGGCTGCGTCTCGGTCACGGCGACGCGGGGGCCGGCTCCGGCTTGGGTTGTGGCTGTTCGGTACGTCGGGCAGGCTCCGCCGGCACGCTGTCCGGGAGCGGTTCGAACTCCACCTCGCGACGTTCCGTCCCGATGTTTCCCATCTTGCTCACCCCGATCCTTCGAGGGGTGGTCAGACACCGGCCCGAGTCCCGCCGACTCCCCGACACGCCCCGCAGAAGTCCATGGTCCGCGCGCCTGGCGTTCGTGTCGAGAGTCCGAACGGATCAGCTGCGAGGGCGGATACTGGCCCGGTGGGCAGCGTGGACCCGGGAGCCGAGCGACTGGTCGGGCGCGGTCCCGAGCTGACGCAGCTGCTGGACGCGCTCGGTCGCGTGCGCGCGGGTGTCGGCGGCGGGCTCGCGCTGATCGGCGAAGCCGGCGTCGGCAAGTCCCGGCTGGCCCGCGAGCTGCTGGTGGCGAGCCGGTCCGAGCAGGTCCCCGTGCTCGTGGGCCGGGCGGTGGCCACGGCGTCAGCGGTGCCCTACCGAGCGGTGCGCGAGTCGCTGCTGTCGTGGGTGCGGACCCGCCCGGTGCCCGCTGCCGACTCCTTCGGAGGCTATGGCCGGGGAGTCGACCATCTCCTCGACGACAGCGGCGCGGAGGGACAGCGGCTGTCGCCGGTGTTCGTCGCCGAGTCCTACCTCCGCGTGCTCTCCGCGGTCGGCGCCACCACCGGCTGCGTCGTACTCCTGGAGGACCTGCACTGGGCCGACGACGAGACGCTGGCCGTGGTGGAGTACGTCGCGGACCACGCGGAGTCCGCCGGCGTGCTGCTCGTGGTCACCAGCCGGTACGACGCTGCCGCGGCAGCACGTCCCCTGCTCGACGCGCTGTCCGCCCGCGGCTCGGTCCGGGCGCTGCGGCTCGCCCCGTTGGACCCCGTGCAGGTCGGGGAGCTGGCCGCCCAGCTCCTCGGCGGCCCGGTGTCCCCGGCGCTGGTGGACCTGCTGCACCAGCGTTCCGAGGGGGTGCCGCTGCTCCTCGAGGAGCTCGTCTCGGCCCTGCGGCTCTCCCACGCCCTCACGGCCGGACCGGCCGGCGCCGAGGCCAGCGACGCGGCCGCCCGGGTCCTCCCCGGAAGCGTGGCCGAGACCGTGCGCGTCCGGCTCGACGCGTTGCCCCGGCCCCATCGGCAGGTGCTCGAGACCGCAGCGGTGTTCGGCCGCTCCTTCGACTGGAGACGGCTCGCCCCGGTCGCCGGGCTGGACGACGACGCGGTGCTCGAGTCGCTGCGCGCCGCCACCACGGCCGCGCTGCTCGAGCCGGACCCGGTGCGCCCCGGTGAGCTGCGGTTCCGGCACGCCCTCATCCGCGACGCCGTCTCGGCGGCGACCTTCCCCCCGGAGCGCACCCTGCTGGCGCGCCGGGCGCTCGACGAGCTGATGGCGACAGCGGGCCCTGAAGGACGGGACGAGGACCTGGCGCTCGCGATCGAGCTGGCGGCCCAGTGCGACGACCACGCGACCGCCGCCACGCTCGCCCTGCGCCTGGCCTGGCGGGCGATGATGGGCTGGTCGCTGGCCACCGCCGAGCGCCGGCTGGCCCAGGCGCGACGCCACGCGGAGACGGACCGGGACCTGCTCCTGGACATCGACGTCCTGCAGATCCGGGTCGCGTCGATGGTCGGCCGCATCGACGTGGTCCGCACCGTGGGCGGAGCCCTGCTCGCACGGGTCGACGACAGCGACCCGGGCACTCGGCTCGAGACCCACCTGCAGCTCGGTCAGGTCGCGGCCGAGGACGGCGACTGGGCGGAGAGCGAGCGACAGCTCGACGCCGCGGCCCCGCTGCTCGCCCGAGCCGCCGACCCCTGCCACCTGACCCGGCACGCCCTGTGGTCCGCGGTGCGAGCCGGTCAGGCCGGCGCCACCGACGAGGCCCGGGGTCACGCCCTCCGGGCGATCGAGCTCGCGGCGCCGCACGAGGACCAGGTCGACCTGACCTGTGCGGCGCTGCTGCACCTCGGCCGGCTCGCGCTGCCGGACGTCGACGAGGCCCTCGCGCGCTGGCGGCACGGGC
>JBQCEF010000550.1:0-7990 GCA_051960495.1 Nocardioides sp.
ACCTGCCCTGGCAGGTCGACTTCAACGCGCTCGTCTACGTCCTCGCCGGCGATGCCACGGTCGGCACCGAGCAGCGACCGGTCCGCACCGGCCAGCTCGCCGTGCTCGGCGCGGGCGACTTCGTGACCGTGGGCGCCGCCGCGCGGCAGGAGAGCCGGTCGCCGAACGTCGAGGTGCTCGTGCTCGGCGGACAGCCGATCCGGGAGCCCGTGGCCTGGGCGGGACCGTTCGTGATGAACACCAAGGCCGAGGTGATGCAGGCCTACGAGGACTTCCAGAAGGGCAGGATGGGCCAGATCCCGGCCGTCCACGGCGCCCCGACCGAGCTCCAGGAGGGCTGAGCCCCCGCCGAGGGACATTTGCAGGGTTGTGCAGTGCACAACCCTGCAAGGCCGCCGTAGCCGAAACGTGACCGCGGGCGGCTTAGGTTCTCCGGGTTCATCCCCCCCCCGCTGGGGGGCGGTCGCACCCTGGAGGGACAGTCTTCATGCGCCATCGCTCACTCACGGCGATCTCGGCGTCCGTGCTGCTCGCCGCCTCGACGTTCGCCATCGCGAGCACGTCGAGCGCCCAGCCGCAGGACTCAACAGCGTCGAGCACCACCTACTCCGGATCCTTCGCGCTCAGCGGGGAGGACGCGCGCGGCTACGAGCTGCCGGCCGACGTCCGCGAGGTGTGGTCGGCGACCCGCGCCGACGGCACCACGCAGACGCGTTACCAGCAGGTCGTCGACGGGGCCACCGTCTTCGGCGGCCAGGTCACATTGATCAAGGACGCGGACGGTACGACGCGCTCGGTCGTCGGCGCCTACTTCCCCGGCCTGGAGGCCGCGAACAGCAAGCGGTTGAGCAAGCGGGACGCGCGCGCCGAGGTGGAGCACCGCGAGGGCACGCACGGGCGCTGGAGCACCGAGCTCCGGATCGACCCGCGTGACGCCAAGCTCTTCTACCAGGTCGAGAGCATCCGGGGTGACTCGCGGCCCGTGCGATGGATCAACGCCGGCAACGGCAAGGTGCTGAAGGCCTTCGACGCGCTCGCCGAGGGTGAAGGCACCGGCATCAAGGGCGACACCAAGGTCATCGACACCACGCAGAACTCCGCGGGGGAGTACCGGCTCGTCACCTCCGACGACCGCCAGGAGACCTACGACCTGCAGAACAAGGCGCCTTCGGACGGCACGCTCGGCGTGCTGATGACCGACGCCGACGACGTCTGGGACTTCAACCGGGGCGTGACGAGCCCGTCGCAGGCCGCCGGCGTCGATGCCCACTACTACGCAGGCGTCGTCGACTCGTTCTACGGCGACGTGTTCAACCGCAACAGCATCGACGACAAGGGGATGAAGATCATCTCCCGCGTGCACTACGACCGGAACTACTGCAACGCCTTCTGGAACGGTCTGAACATGACCTACGGCGACGGGGACAACCGCGGTTGCCTCCCGCTGGCCGGCGGTCTCGACGTCATCGGCCACGAGCTCACCCACGGCGTCACCGAGCACACCTCGGGCCTCATCTACGAGAACCAGTCCGGTGCCCTCAACGAGGCGTTCAGCGACATGATGGGCAACACCATCGAGTTCTACGCCGACGGCAAGGGCCTCGACCCGACCGTCGAGCCGGACTTCCGCATCGGTGAGGACGTCATCAACCCGGGCACCGCCGGTGCGGGCTTCCGCAACATGGCCGACCCGGGCGAGTTCGGGGACCCCGACCACATGACCGACCTCTACACCGGCACCTCGGACAACGGTGGCGTGCACACCAACTCCGGCATCGCCAACCACGCCTACTACCTGACGGTCAACGGCGGCCAGAACGCAGGTTGCACCGCGACCGCCCTGCGAGCAGCCACGCACACCGAGGACTGCGACGTGGTCGTGTCCGGCATCGGCCTCGAGCGTGCCGAGCACGTCTACTACGACGGGTTCAGCTCGCTGCCGGAGTACGCCAACTTCTGCGACGCCCGCAACGCGACCGTGGCCGCCGCCGGCGACGTCGCCGGTCCGGTCGGTCAGGCCTGGGACGCGGTCGGCGTCCACAACGGCTGCGACGGCGGCCAGGCCCCGCCGGCGCCGTGCACCAGCAACCCGGACGTGCAGGCGCCGTTCGAGTCGCCGCACCCCTACGGCAACAACGGTGACTGCACCTGGACGCACAACGCCGCCAGCGCAGGCTTCTCGTTCCACTTCACCCAGATGGACACCGAGAAGAACTACGACTACGTCTACGTCAAGGACGCCAACGGCAAGGTGCTGGCGACCTACACCGGCACTTACCGCCGGGCGTTCAGCTCGCCGTGCATCACGACGACGAGTGGCTCGGTGCAGCTGGTGACGGACCCGGCGGTGACCGCGCAGGGCTTCGCCGTCGACCGGATCGATCCCTGCTGATCCACAAGCCGGCCGCCGGCTGACCGGCTCGGGGCGGTCCCGGACCCCACACGGGGGAGGTTCGGGACCGCTTGCCGTGTCCGGGAAGGCCGATGGCCTCCTGGGCGCTGCCCGGCTCGGCGCGAGTCGCGCAGCGCCCAGTGCAGTCTGCCCATAACGGACTGGGGGTTCGTGTCGTTGAGCCGACGTGAGCGATCGATCGGGCGCCGATGCAGCACTGGCCGTCGTGGGACCGATGCTCGGCCGAGCACTGCTCGTGGCCGTCGCTGCGGTGCTGCTCGTAGTGGGCTACCTGGTGACCGCCGGGGCCAGGGGGAGGAGGTCGGCCGACCACGGCGGGAGGGCTCCGGCCCCGGAGCACCGGGTCACCTCGTGGAAGGCGAGCTACTCACAGCAGTTCCCGGGTTGCGTCGCCTCGGTCCTGTGGCCTGAGCGCCGGACCCCGGTCGCGGTGGTGGTCCTCCTGCCCCGTGGCAAGGTCGAGCGGATCAGCCGGGACGCGGCCGCGCACGGGGCGTTGCAGCACAGCCGGTTCGAGGACGCGCGGATCATCGGCGCCTGTTACCCGCAGTAGATCCGCAGCTCTCAGCACCGGTCGGGTGCCGGCGCGAGCGGCCGCTGCAGGCCGTCGTGGAGCCACACCGTCTTGCCGCAGACGGTCGCCACGTGCTGGTAGTGACCGAGCAGCGCCCGGTCGACCGCCCCGTGGGGGTCCAGGCCCCAGGCGTCCGGCGAGTCCCACCGCACCACCCAGGCCGGCGCTCGCCGACCCTCGAGCGTGTGGACGAGCAGGGCGAGGTGGGGGTCGAGCGTGCGTACCGGGAGGCTCCAGTTGTAGGGATAGCCCGGCTCGAGGCCGGAGGCGTTGATGACGTTGGCGTGGGTGAACGGCACGACCAGGGTGTCGCCGGGACGCGACGACGTCCCCACCCAGTGTCCGATGACGTAGGCCTCGCTCGGCGCTCCCTCGGAGGCGACGGCTGCGACCGGTGAGGCGATCGCGGTGGTGAGGACGGCGACGACGGCCAGTGCGCGGGTGGTCGAGCTGCCCGGGATCCGTTGGCGCGCACCGAGGCCCACCGCCAGCGACACCATCGGGACCAGGGCGATCAGGTAGTGGGCCCAGAAGTTCCCGCCTGCGGCGATGCCCGCGAGCTCGACAGCGGCGGTGGCGGCGATCGCCCACGGCAGCGCGGACGGCCGCAAGAGGCGGCGTCCGTGCCGCACCAGCAGGTGGCCACCGAGCACGAACAGGCCCGAGCCCAGCCCGAGCAGCACCAGGATGCCGAGCCGGTGCAGCGGCGCTGCCGGAGACCAGCTCGCCATCACGGCCGCAGCCTCGGTGCGGAACCCGAGGGTGGCGAACAGCAGCGCGTGCGGGCCGCCGTGGTCGGCCGCCCACAGTGCGGCGGCGGCCAGGGGGAGGGCCGCGCCGGACGCGAACCCGAGGGCGGTCGGGACGACTCGCGACGGGGGATATGCAGTTCGCTGGCGCGCGGTGGCGGCGCCGACCACGAGCAGGGCGGCCGTGAAGACGAAGGCATCGACGAAGTTCTGCTTCGACAGCACCGCGGCCGATGCGGCCGCACCCGCGAGCAGCGACAGGAGCAGCCGGGTGCCGCGGGTCCGCGGTCGGTGAACCGCGAGGACGAGGGCGGCCACGGACACCGACACGAACGATGCGGCGACCAGCTCGCCGTTGAGGCGCTGCGCCTGCAGCAGCACCGAGGAGCTCAGCGCGAAGGCGGTCCAGGCGCTCCACCTCGCGGCGGTCGGTCCGGCCAGGACTCGTGCGGCCGTCGCTACGGCACCGACCAGGAGCACCGCGAGCAGCGCGGCAGCCACGCGCACGCCGTACGGGCCAAGGCGCTCGGCGAGCGCGAACACCGTGATCAACCCGGGCGGCCGGTCGACCCAGCTCGGCCCGTAGAGGTAGGGCCCGCCGGTGCGGGAGTATCGCGCCACCACCGCGAAACCGCCCTCGTCGACGCCCAGCTCGCGAGTGAGGTACAGCGCGTGCGTCACGAGCGTCGCCGCACACGCGAGCGCCACCGAGTGCCGGCGCGCCAGGGAGCGGACGGGACGAGGCGCCGCCGGTGGGGGTCGCGGGGTGCGCGGGGCTGGACGAGCCAGCGACGACTGCACGGTCACGTCGCCGACGGTAGGAACCCGACGTGAAGCCACCATGAAGGCGACGATGGGCGGCCTCGTCGAGGACGAGGATCGCCCGCTTGGGGTGAACGACGGGACTTGAACCCGCGACATCCGCGACCACAACGCGGCGCTCTACCAACTGAGCTACGCCCACCATGCGACCGGTCGTGCGACCGGCCAACACTCACGTCGGCCCCTCCGAGACATGGTCCGGAGAAGCCGAAGCGAGAAGAAGTGTACCTGCTCTCAGGAGGTGGCGGAGTCCGGGGAGGTGTCGGTGTCGACCGGGCTCGCCGGGTCGACCAGCTCGGCCCCGGTCAGCGAGCCGCCGTGCTCGTCGGCGAGCGCCCGCGCCGTGTCGGTGTCGGGCCCCGGCGCCGGCACGAAGACCGCGGAGCGGTAGTAGCGCAGCTCCTCGATGCTCTCCTGGATGTCGGCCAGGGCCCGGTGGTTGCCGGTCTTCGCCGGGGCGGCGTAGTACGCACGGGGGTACCAGCGTCGCGACAGCTCCTTGATCGAGGAGACATCGACGATGCGGTAGTGCAAGAAGGCGTCGAGGTCGGGCATGTCGCGTGCCAGGAAGGCCCGGTCGGTGCCGACGGTGTTGCCCGCCAGCGGGGGCCGGCTGCCCTCGGGGCAGTGCTCGCGCACGTAGGCGAGCACCTGCGCCTGCGCGTCCTCGAGGGTGATCCCGTCGTCGAGGACCTCGAGCAGCCCGGAGACGGTGTGCATGTTGCGCACGAAGTCGTCCATCTGGTCCAGGGCCTCTTCCGGAGGCTTCACCACCAGGTCGACGCCCTCGCCGAGGACGTTCAGGTCGAAGTCGGTGACCAGCGCCGCCACCTCGATCAGGGCGTCCTTCTCGAGGTCGAGGCCGGTCATCTCGCAGTCGATCCACACCAGACGGTCATTCACGCAAGGCAGGCTACTCGACGCGCCCAGGCTCACTCCGACGCAGGCGCTGCGCGGCCTACTCCCTAGAGTGACCGCCATGCAGTGGATCGGCATCGTGGCCCGGCTCGTCGTCGGGGGAGTGTGGCTGGCCGCCGGGTTGCTGAAGATCCCCGACCCCACCGAGAACGTCCGCGCGGTCCGTGCCTACCAGCTGCTGCCCGAGTCGATCGTCCCCGTCGTCGGCCACGCGCTGCCGATCGCGGAGATCCTCGTCGGACTCTGCCTGCTCACGGGCGTGCTGGTGCGCGCGAACGCCGTGCTCTCGGCGCTGTTGCTCCTCGCGTTCATCATCGGGATCTCCTCGGCCTGGGCGCGCGGGCTGTCGATCGACTGCGGCTGCTTCGGCGGCGGGGGCGGGCCCGCGGAGAACGCGCGCGCGAAGTACCCCTGGGAATTGGCACGGGACTTTGGGCTCTTACTGCTCTCCGGGTGGCTCATCTACCGTCCAAGAACGCGGTGGGCCGTGGACAACGAGCTGTTCCCCACCGACTGACAAGACACCGAGAACGGAAGCGCACCCCCGATGTCGAACAAGAAGTCCAACGCCACGCGCCGCGCGGAGAACCTCGCCGCCTCGGAGCGGGCCGCCGCGATCCGCAAGGAGCAGGAGCGCAAGGAGCGCCGTCGTCGCACCGTCGTCATCACCGCGGTGATCGGCGTGGTGCTCGCCCTGCTGCTCGCCGCCGGGTACGCCGTACAGTCCGCGCGCGACACCACCGGCCGGGCGAGCACGCCGCCGAGCGGTGTCGTCGACAAGTACGCCGTGCCCCGCGGCGAAAACTCGGCGCCCGTGACGGTGACGGTCTACGAGGACTTCATGTGCCCGTTCTGCGGCGACTTCGAGTCGGCGAGCCGGCCGGTGCTGAAGAAGTACGTAGACAACGGAGACGTGCAGGTGCAGTACCGGGTGCTGTCCTTCCTGGACCGGGCCTCGTCCGGGACGGAGTACTCCACCCGCGCGATGAGCGCGCTCGGGGTCGTGCTCGACACGTCCGGGGCCGAGGTGGCCGGGAAGTTCCACGACCTGCTCTACGAGAACCAGCCCGAGGAGGGCAGCAGCGGCCTGTCCGACGACGAGCTCATCAACCTGGCGGTGCAGGCCGGCGCGAACAAGGACGACGTCTCCGGCCCGATCCGGTCCGTGCGGTTCGAGCAGTGGGTGAAGAACGCCACCGACGACGCCTCGAAGCAGGGGGTGAGCTCGACCCCGACCGTGCTGGTCGACGGCAAGAAGCTGGAGTTCTCGACGATCCCGGAGCTGCTCAGCCAGATGACCGCGGCGATCGACGCCGGCACCAAGAACTGACCGGAGGAGCCGTCCGAGCGTCCGGACGGCACCGAAGGCCGAGGCCCCGCAAACTCATACTTTGCGGGGCCTCATCTTTTGTACCCCGATCGGCGCGGCTGACCCGTGACCGACACGGCGGGCGGAGTGGTTCTCGCCACACGGCGGTCGTGCCCCGCGGTTGCGCGTCGCCACCCACCCGGCACACTGGCGGACATGACTGGCTCGTCGAACTCGCTCCCGGACTTCATCTCCGGCCTGCCCAAGGCCGAGATCCACGTGCACCACGTCGGTTCCGCCTCGCCGCGCATCGTGGCCGAGCTGGCGGCCCGGCACCCGGGGACGGTGCCCTCCGACCTCGACGAGCTGCGCGAGTTCTACACCTTCCGCGACTTCGCACACTTCATCGAGGTCTACCTCGCGGTCGTCGACCTCATCAAGGACCCCGAGGACGTCCGGCTGCTGACCTACGAGGTCGCCCGCGACATGGCCACGCAGAACATCCGTTACGCCGAGCTCACGCTGACGCCGTACACCTCGGTGCTCGCCGGCGTGCCGATCGACGCCTACGTCGAGGCGGTCGAGGACGCACGCGTGGCCGCGGAGCGGGACCTGAACGTGAAGCTGCGCTGGGTCTTCGACATCCCGGGGGAGTTCGGGCTTCCGGCCGCGGACGAGACCGTGAAGTACGCGCTCGAGCACGCGCCGGAGACCCTCATCGGTTTCGGCCTCGGCGGCCCGGAGATCGGCGTCGACCGGCCGCAGTTCAAGCCGGTCTTCGACCGTGCCCGTGCCGCGGGGCTGCACAGCGTCCCGCACGCCGGGGAGACCACCGGCCCGCAGACCGTCTGGGACGCACTGCGCGACCTCGGCGCCGAGCGCATCGGGCATGGCACCTCCTCGGTGCAGGACGACAAGCTCGTCGCCCACCTCGTCGAGCACCAGATCCCGCTCGAGGTCTGCCCGACGTCCAACATCGCGACCCGCGCCGTGGAGGTGCTCGAGGAGCACCCGATCAAGCAGATGTACGACGCCGGCGTGCTGGTGACCGTGAACTCCGACGACCCTCCGATGTTCGGCACGACCCTGAACCGGGAGTACGAGATCGCGGCCGACCTGCTCGGCCTCGATGAGGCCGGGGTGGCGGAGCTGGCGCGGAGCGCCGTGCGCGCGTCGTTCGCCGAGGAGGCCGTGAAGACGCGGAT
>JBQCEF010000551.1:0-9801 GCA_051960495.1 Nocardioides sp.
ATCAGCTGCTGCACGTTCGGCATGTACTGCAGGTCGTCGTCGCGCATGTCGTCGGTCATCAGCACGAGCACGTTGGGCCGCTGGAGGTCCGCCGTGCCCGGCCCGCCGGTGACCGGGTCGAGGGTGACCGAGTCGCGGTGGGCGTCGTACGCCAGGCGCTCCTGCGCGGACATCCCGGCCGTCGGGGCGCCGGGGCGTGGGGATGCGGCGGTCGTCGTACCCACGGCTGGGGCTCCGGGATCCGCCGAAAGCGGGCCCACCGCCGCGGTGCCAACGATGATCGCGGCGAGTGCGCCGACGACGACCGCCAGGGACGTCGTGGAGCGGGACATCGACGCGACTCCTGGGCCGAGGGACGAGTGTGGGCACGACGGCTGCGGGGACCGGAGATGTGGGGGGTCGGAACGCGGCGCCGGCGCGCGGCCCATGCTACGGAGCCGACCTGTGCGTGAAACCATGGGCCACGTGGAGACCACGGAGACCCCCGACGACCTCAACGAGCTCATCGCCGAGTGGCTCGACTGGAGCCAGGCGAGCGACCAGCTGCACGTCAGCGTCAGCAAGGTCCGCCTGCTGATCCGCGAGCACCAGCTCGCCGCGGCGGTGCCCACGCCCGGCGCGGGCCAGCAGATCCCGGCCGAGCTGATCATGGACGGCGACATCGTCAAGGGCGTGCCGGGCGTGCTGACCGTGCTGCACGACACCGGGTACGACGACCGCGAGATCCTGCGCTGGCTCTTCACCGCCGACGACACGCTGCCCGGCCGGCCCATCGACGCGCTGCGCGAGAACCGCGGCTCGGAGGTCAAGCGTCGCGCCCAGGCGATGGGTTTCTGAGCTGTCCGACTCAGGACCTTCTGCCCCCTGTCGCACAGGCCCGCGCGGGTCTAACCTCGGAAACGTGAAGACAATCGGCCGACCCTCGGGGCCCCGGACGCCGCTGCGATGAGCAGCGAGTGACCGGGGCCTTCGTCGTTTTCCGGGTCGACAGGACGGGCACCTCAGGAGGATGAGCACATGAGCGGTCTTGCAGCACTGCTGGCAGGTCACACGGCACCGGACACCTACCAGTGGCACAACGCGGCGGCTGTCGCCGACGTCGAGCATGCTGTGGAGAAGGCCGGTTGGAAGTTCTTCCACCTCGACGGCTGGACGGTCGAGGACAAGGACACGTTCCTCAAGTCGGCCGTGGCCGCCTTCGGCTTCGAGGACCACGCGGGCGAGAACTTCGACGCGCTGTCGGACGCCCTCGCCGACGTCGACCCCGACTGCACCGGCGTGGTCCTGCTGTGGGACGGCTGGAGCCCGTTCGCGCGGCACGAGGAGCAGGCCTTCCACGTCGCGCTGTCGGTGCTCGGCGGCCGGGTGAACGCCGAGCGCGGCTGCCCGTTCGCGGTGATCCTGCGCGGCGAGGGCCCACGGCTCGACGTACCGGAGCTGCCGGTCAAGCACTGACCGGCAGACGCCCGGGCGGCGTCGGCGCCGGGACGGGGCTGGCGCGAGCTGTGCGACGAACGGACGACGTTCGGTCGCTCTTGGCGGTCCGTTGGTCGCACAGCTCGGCGCGCGGGCGTGCTCAGCGCAGGTGGCGCAGCAGCCCGTACGCCGTGCGGTCGGCCTGGGCGGACGGCTCGGCCGGCCCGGAGCCGGTCTCCTGGGCGATGTAGAGGCCGAACCCGGGCAGCGTGAACTGCAGCTGGCCGCGGCCGGCGGACTCGATGATGCCCTTCTCGATCAGCCGGTCCCGCGGCGTGCTGAGCGCCCGGGAGTGCTTGCCCTGGGCCGCCGCGATCGCGGAGCGGGCCACCGTCTCGGTGCCGGCCGCGGCCATGGCGGTCATGAAGTCCTGCTCGGCCGCGGTGGCCGCCTTCCACCGGGCGCGGTAGAGCGCGGCCAGCTGCTCGGCGGCCGCCGGGTAGCCGGCCCGGACGTCGCCGACGGTGATCGTGGCCCGCGCCTCGGGGTGGGCCGCGTCCCAGGTGGCGGCGCCGAGCAGCTGCAGGAAGTAGGGGAACCCGGCCGAGTCGTCGACCAGCAGCGCGACGGCCTCGTCGTCCCAGGTCACGTCGAGCCCGGCGGCCGGCCCGGTGATCGCGGCCGCGGAGTCCTGTGCGTCGAGCCGGTGCAGCGGCACGAACGTGGTGCGCTCGCCGAAGGTCGCCGCCCGGGTCAGCGCTTCCGGGGTGGAGGGCAGCCCGGCGACGAAGACCGACAGCGGGCTCGCGGACGGGTCGCCGTCGATGTTCTGCAACGCGTTGAGCAGCACCGCGAGGTCGTTGGCGGCGGCTGCGTGCACCTCGTCGACGAACACGAGCAGGCCGGCGGACCCGGCCCCGCGGACCAGCGCCGCGGTGTCGTGCAGGAGGTCCTCGGCGGCGCCGACCGGAGCGGCCGGGGCCCCGCCCGGCCCGTCGGGGGAGAGGTCGGCGGCGACCTTGGCGCCGGGCACGCCGATCTCGAGATGGATCTTGTCCAGCTTGGTGCGCCACCGCGCCGCGGCCGCGCCGGTCATGGCGTCGGTGCGGGTCAGCGTGCGGTCCACGCCGCGGACCAGCTCGCCCAGCAGCGACCCGTGAGACGTGGCGGAGACCCAGACGCTGACGAACCCGACCTCGGCCGCCTCGGACTGGGCGGCCCGGAGCAGGGAGGTCTTGCCGAGCCCGCGGGGCGCGTGGAAGGCCAGGACACCCCCGAACTCGCCGAAGGTGGCGACCCGGCCGACCCGGTCACGGATCCGGGCCCGCTCCTCGGCGCGGCCGGCGAGCACCCGCGGCACCTGGCCCGGGGTGTAGGGGTTGGGCTGCACCTGACGACCTCCGATACCTCGTTATACTTCTGGGAAAGATAACAAAGGATTCCGACCGTTCTCGGTGCCTGCCGCGCCCGCCCGCGCCCGGTGTCGTGAAAGTTCTTCCTTGGGGAGCGCAACCGATTCGCCGCCGCAGGCGTCTTGACCGGTATGACGCCTCGACGCCCGCACCCGCGCCTGTCCGTTCCCACCCTCCTCGCTCCCGCCCTCGCCGCGGCCGCACTGCTCGCCCTGACCGGCTGCGGTGCGAGGGACGCCGGCGCGGTCTCGCAAGGCGAGCTGTCCACCAGCTCGGCGGCCAGCTCGAGCCCCTCCGAGACGGCAACCGCCGCGGATCCCACGGAGACCTCGGAGGCCACGCCCACGGAGTCGACGTCCGGCGAGGCCGACCCGGAGCTCAGCGAGAGCCCCGAGCCCACCGAGAGCACCCAGGCCGCCGCGCCCCGGTTGCTCGCCTACGCCGGCGGGGAGTCGCCCGGCGCCGAGATCCGCAGCCAGGCGGACGCCGACAAGCTGGCCGGTGCCCCCGAGGGGTTCAAGCAGTTCATCGGCCGCACCGCCGAGCGGCTCGCCGACGGCTCGACCTGCGAGGACGGCTACGTCGGGGTCACCGTGGAGTTCCTGCGCACCGACGGATACGCGGTCGGCGGGGTCAACGAGTGCGGCGGCTACCGGGCGCTCTGGGCGGTTGTCGACGGGAGCTGGAAGGAGATCGCGGGCTCGCAGGAGATGTGGGACTGCGCCGTACTCCAGCGCTACACCGTGCCGAGCGAGATCGCGGGGTCCCGGTGCTACGACTACGACGCCCAGAAGGAGCGTGACTACGAGCAGGCCTGACGGGTCGGCTGTGCGAGAAGGCGCCGGGTCGGCATCGTGGGGTGCGAGGAGGCGCCGGGGCGGCGGTCAGACCGTGCGCTGGGTGGCGGCGTCGGCCAGCTGCCGCAGCGCCTCGCGCGCCGGCTCGGCCGCCGGCGCCAGCTCCAGCGCGTCCAGCGCCGCCAGCGACTCGTCGGTCAGCGCGCGGATCCGCTGCTCCACGTCGGCCAGCGCCCCCGAGGACTCGATGATCCGGCGCAGCTCGGCCACCGCGGCCTCGTCGAGCGTCGTGCCGAGGCTGCGGTCGAGCAGCCGCGCGTCCGCCTCCGGCGCGGCGGCCAGCGCGAGGGCGACCAGCACGGTCCGCTTGCCCTCGGACAGGTCGTCGCCCGCCGGCTTCCCGGTCACGTCCGGGTCGCCGAACACGCCGAGGAGGTCGTCGCGCAGCTGGAAGGCCTCGCCGAGCGGCAGCCCGAAGGCGCTCAGGCCGGCCAGCGTCCCGGGCGTGGCCCCGGCGAGGGCGGCGCCGACGTGCAGCGGCCGCTCGACGGAGTACTTCGCGGACTTGTAGCGCAGCACCGTCATCGCCAGGTCGACGTCGGCGCCGCCCCGGGCCTGCACGGACACGTCGAGGAACGGCCCGGCGATCACCTCGCTGCGGGTGGTGTCGAAGTAGCGCAGCGCCGCGGCGACGACGTCCGGACCGAGTCCGCAGCGGCGGAGCAGCTCGTCGGCCCAGGACAGCAGCAGGTCCCCGAGCAGGATCGCCGCGGCGGCGCCGTACTGCTCCGGGTCGCCGGACCAGCCCTGCTCGCGGTGGTACCCCTCGAACGCCCGGTGGGTCGCCGGCCGGCCGCGCCGGGTGTCAGAGGCGTCCATGAGGTCGTCGTGCACGAGCGCGCTGGCGTGAAGCAGCTCGAGGGCGGCGCAGGCCCGGACGAGCGCGTCCTCGTCGGGTACGTCGTACCGCACGGCCCGGTAGCCCCAGTAGCAGAACGACGCCCGGAAGCGCTTGCCACCGGCGACGGACTCGCGGGCGGCGGCGACCAGGCGGTCGGCGTCAGGGCCGAGCGCGACCAGCTGCGCCGCCTGCTCGTCGACGAACGTCTCGAGCGCCGCCGACACGGCAGCACGGAAGGGGGCGGGGTCCCAGGTCACGCTCGCGAGCCTACTTCCGGGTACGTCCGTGGACACCGCGGGGACGGCGACGTCCGCGCACCTATCCTTGGCGCATGGCCCTCGGACTCCCTTCGCGCATGCCCGGCGGTGCCCGCACCGTCCGGGAGCTGATCGCCGCGGGGGAGCGCTCCTTCTCCTTCGAGTTCTTCCCGCCGAAGGACCTCGAGGGCGAGCGCCAGCTGTGGACCGCGCTGCGCGAGCTGGAGGCACTGAACCCGACGTTCGTCTCCGTGACGTACGGCGCCGGCGGCTCGACCCGCGACCGGACCGTCGCGATCACCGACCGGATCGCCCACGACACCTCGATGACCCCGTTGGCGCACCTGACCTGCGTGGGCCACAGCCGCGACGAGCTGCGCTCGATCATCGGGTCCTATGCCGGTGCGGGCGTGCGCAACGTGCTCGCGCTGCGTGGGGACTCGCCGGCCGGGCCGACCGCGCCGTTCGAGGCGCACCCGGAGGGGCTGCGCTACGCGGTCGAGCTCGTCGAGATGGTCAAGTCGCTCGGCGACTTCTGTGTCGGCGTGGCGGCGTTCCCGGAGGCGCACCCGTCCGCGGAGTCGATCGAGGCCGACGCCCGGGTGCTGGCCGCCAAGGCGAAGGCGGGTGCGGAGTTCGCGATCACCCAGCTGTTCTTCCGCGCCGACGACTACTTCCGGCTCGTCGACCGGGTGGGTGCGCTCGGCGTCGACATGCCGATCATCCCGGGCATCATGCCGATCACGAACCTCGCGCAGATCAAGCGGATGGCCGAGCTGTCCGGTGCCGCGCTGCCGCCCGAGATCGTCGAGCGCGTGGCCCGGTTCGAGGGCGACCCCGTGGCCGTGCGGGCGGAGGGGATCACCATCGCGACCGAGCTGTGCGACACCCTGCTCGCCGGCGGCTCACCCGGGCTGCACTTCTACACGCTGAACCGGTCCAAGGCGACCCGCGAGATCTATGCCGGGCTGCGCGCGCCGGCCGCCTCCTGAGGCAGCGGGCAGCGAGGAACCCGGGTCAGGCCTTGCCGACCAGCTCGGCGACGTTGGCGGCGGTGAGCGCGGCGAACGGCAGCCCCGCCCAGGCGGCCACGTGGACCCCCGCGCAGAACACGCCCGGCACCGGGGTCGCGGCGCCGAGCTTCTGGGTGACGCTCGCGCGGCCCTGCCAGGCCACCCCGTACGGCGAGCCGCCGAACGCGACGACCTGCTCGCGAGGCGACCGGTCGATCCGCACCTCGAGGTGCTCGCGGACGTCGATCCCGCGCCGGGCCAGCGCGACCAGGACGTCCTCGGACAGCCGACCCCGGCCGAGCACCGTCCAGGCCGCACCGCCGTCGGGGCCGGTCCCGCCGGTCCGCACGACGAGGGTCGGCTCGCCGTGCAGGACCACCTCGTGCGGCAGGTCGGGCACGTCGCCGCGCAGGCCGAGGTGGCTCACCACCGGAGGCAGCGCCGGCATCGTCCTGCGCACGTGCGGGGCGAGGACCGGGATCCGGCGCGGGTCCACGGCGCAGACCACGACGTCGGCGTCGATCTCGCCGCCGTCGGTCGCCACCGCGACGACCCGGCCGTCGCGCAGCACGACGTCGCGCGCGGCCGTGCCGAGCACCACCTCGACCTTCCGCTCGCCGAGCCGCTTGGTCATCGCGCCGGCGAGCAGGCCCATGCCGCCCGGGACCGTCCAGGTGCCGAAGTTCTGCTCCACGTAGTCGAGCAGCCCCAGCCACGCCGGCACGTTGCGCGGGTCCTGCCCGTCCAGCAGCGCGTGGCTCAGCGCGAGCCGGCGCAGCCGCTCGTCCTTGAAGGCCTTCTGCGCGTGCTTGTGCAGGGTGCGACGCGACTGCAGCAACGCCCGGGCCTCGGCGTCGACGTGGTCGGGGGAGTAGGGCCGCTCCAGGTAGCTGCGTCGCAGCACGTTCCACACGTCCGCGAACCCGTGCACGTGGTCGACCCACTGCCGGCCCAGACCGTCGCCCAAAGCGGCGTCCACCGCCTCGAGCTGCGCCGCCCGGCTGCCCGAGGGCATCGCCAGCACGGTCCCGTCCTCGAACCGGTGCTCGCGCATCGGCTCCACCGGCACCAGCTCGAGCTCGCGCTCGAGCGGCCGGCCGGACTTGCGGAACAGGTCGCGTACGACGGCGGGCAGGGCCGTGCTGGTGGGGCCGCTGTCCCAGCGGAACCCGTCCTGCTCCACGAACCCGAGCGCCCCGCCGAGCCGGTCCGCCTGCTCGACGAGCGTGACGTCGTGGCCGAGCTTCGCCAGGCGCGCGGCGGACGCCGTACCCCCGATGCCGCCGCCGACCACCACCACCCGCGCCATGGCCGGTGAGCCTAGCCGGGCGTGTCGGGCTCCCGGGCCACCCGGTCGCGTCCCCGCCACCGGTGCCAGCCGCGCCGGACCCGGCGCAGCAGGTAGACCAGCAACGTGGCCCCGGTCGCGAGCAGCACCAGCACCACCGCGAGCGCGATCCACGGGTGGCTGATCGCGAGCAGGACCACGCCGAGCACGCTGACGTCCTCGCCCAGGCTGGTGCCGACGTTGGTCACCGGCTCGGGCGAGGTGTTGATCGCCAGCCGCAGGCCCGCCTTGACCGAGTGCGAGGCCAGGGCCGTGCCGCCGCCGAGCACCGCGTAGAGCGCCTGCTCGAGAGTGGAGGCGTCACCCGCCAGCAGCACCGCGACCACGGCCGCCACCGTCGGGCGGATGGCGGTCGACACCGCGTCCCACGACGAGTCGAGGTAGGGGATCTTGTCCGCGACGAACTCCACCGCGAAGAGCACCCCGGCGACCACGAGCACGTCGGTGCGGCCGAGCACGTCAGGGATCTGCGACAGCCCGGCCCACCGGTCGGCCAGCCCGAGGACCAGGACCAGCAGGTAGGCGTTGACGCCGCTGGCCCAGCCGCTGGTCACCACGAGGGGGAGGAGGTCCACCGTCACAGCGTAGGGCGCAGGATCCTTTACTTCGTCGGGTTTGTCCGGTTGGCTGGTGTTGGCCCGGCCAACCCTGACGGGCATCGGTTCTCGGGAAGGGTGTCGCCATGGCGCGCTGGTCGTTCGGGTCCAGGACAGGTTCGAGGAGAACGGGAGCGGCCGCGGCGGCGGTCTCGCTGCTGGTCGGAGGGCTGTCGCTCGCGACGGCGCCCCAGGCGGCGGCCGCGGTCGACTGGTCGCGCTGCACCGACGGGCCGTCGCAGGCGCAGCAGGTGTACGCCCGGGCAGCCGAGGTCAGCGGGGTCCCGGAGAAGGTGCTGCTCGCCGTCTCCTACCTCGAGTCCCGGTGGGACGAGCACGGCGGCCGGCCCAGCACGTCCGGCGGCTACGGCCCGATGCACCTGACGCTGCGGCGGGTGGACCCCGACCAGAACGCCGCCACGAAGGGGGAGTCCCGCTCGGGGACGGCCAGCCGCGCCGGGACGCTCGTGCGGGCCGCGGACCTCACCGGCCTCGGCGTCGAACGGCTGCGCACGGACGCGGTCGCGAACATCTGCGGCGGCGCGGCCGTGCTCGCGTCGTACCAGCGCGGGACGTCGGCCGAGCGCCCCCAGGCCTGGAGCCGCGCGGTGGCGCTGTACGCCGGTGCCGCCGACGAGCCGACCGCGCTGCGCTTCGCGCGCCAGGTGTTCGACGTGCTGCGCAGCGGCGAGGCCCGCACCACCGACGAGGGGGACCGGGTCGTGCTCGCGGCGACCCCGGACGCCCGCGTCGACGTGTCAGCCGTGCAGTCCGCGGGCCTGCTCGAGCCGGGCCTCGACGAGGTCGAGTGCCCGCCGGACCTGGGCTGCGAGGCGATCCCCGCGCCCTACGAGCTGTACGGCGACAAGCCCACCGCCTACGGCAACTACGACCTCGCGGACCGGCCGAACGACCTCGACATCGACACGATCGTCATCCACAACACCGAGGGGACCTGGGAGCGGGCGCTCGAGCTCGTGCAGATGCCGACCTACCTGGCCTGGCACTACACGCTGCGTTCCTCCGACGGGCACGTCGCGCAGCACGTCGCCAACCGCAACGTGGGCTGGCACGCCGGCAACTGGTACACCAACATGCACTCGATCGGCCTGGAGCACGAGGGCGTCGCGGCCGACGGCGCCACCTGGTTCACCGAGTCGATGTACCGCAGCTCGGCGGAGCTCGTGGGCTACCTCGCGCAGAAGTACGACGTGCCGCTCGACCGCGCGCACATCATCGGCCACGACCAGGTCCCCGGCCACGCCCCCGAGCGGGTCCGCCTGATGCACTGGGACACCGGCCCGTTCTGGGACTGGGAGCACTACATGGAGCTGCTCGGTGCACCGCTCGCCCCGGCACCCGGCGCCGAGACCGGTGACGGGCCGGATGCGGGCGACGTCGTCACGGTCGCGCCCGGCTTCGACGACAACGTGCAGACGGTGACCGGCTGCGAGGACGACGGCAGCTGCGACCCGCAGGGCACCAACTTCGTCTACCTGCACACGGCGCCGAGCTTCAACTCCCCGCTGGTCAAGGACGAGGGCCTGCACACCGACGGCAGCCACTCGACGACGCAGGTGTGGGACATCGGGGCCCGCGCGGCCGCCGGTGACCAGCTCGTGGTCTCTCAGCGGGTCGGTGACTGGCTGCGCGTGTGGTGGCTGGGCCGCGTGGGCTGGATCCACAGCCCGCTGGACGACCCCGCGGTCGTGCCGGCGAAGGCCCGGGTCGTGCAGGCCGCGGGCGACGCGGAGGTCCCGGTCTACGGTCGCGCCTACCCGGAGGCCTCGGCCTACCCGGCCGAGATCCCGGTGCAGAGCGTCGTCCCGCTGCAGTACACGATCAAGCCGGGGCAGGCCTACGTCCTCGCTGACAGCGACGTGCCGACCGATTACTACTACGCGAAGACCTACGACGACTCGCTGGCCGGCGACCACACGGTCGTGCGCGGTGACGACGTCTACTACGAGATCTGGTTCGGCCACCGGATGGCGTACGTGCGGGCCGCGGACGTGCGGCTCGGCGGTTGACCGCGCCCACACCTCGGCCCGCCTGCTCGCG
>JBQCEF010000552.1:0-3656 GCA_051960495.1 Nocardioides sp.
CCCCCCCCCCACCCCGGTCGTGCACTGCTGCGCGCCCGAGGTGCCGGTGAAGCTGCTCGTCGACGCCGGCGCGCAGGGCGTCTCGGTCGACCTGGCCGTGCTCGCGGTCTCGACGTACGACGCCCTCGCCGAGCTGCTCGAGCAGGGCAAGCCGGTGTTCCTGGGGGTGGTTCCCGCCACCGACCCGGCGCACGCACCCAACGAGACCGCGCTCACCGAGCAGGTGCTGCGCTTCCTCGACATGCTCGGGCTCGACCCCGGGCAGGTGCCGTCGCTGGTGGTCACCCCGAGCTGCGGGCTGGCCGGAGCGAGCGCGGGCTGGACCCGCGAGGCACTGCGGCTGACCGCGAAGGTCGCCGCCAACCTGGGCTGACGGCGACCCGGCGGGTCAGCCCATCAGGCCGCGGGCACGACCTCCGGCCCGTCGGCGGCCATCTCCTCGTGCTTGACGTTCATCAGCGTCACCACGATCAGCGTGCCGAGCCAGATCATCCCTGCGCCGGTGAGGAACGCGTTGGTGGCGCCCTCGGTGAACGCGACCTGCCCGATCAGCTTCTGCATCGTGTCCATCTGGTCCGGGGTCGGCGCCGGCCCGGCGCCCGCCCCACCGGCGAGCGCGCTGCTCAGCTCGGCGGCCTTGGTCGAGGAGAAGTGCACCGCCACCGTGCTCAGCGTCGCCAGGCCCAGCGCGCCGCCGACCTGCGGCCTGGTGTTGAGCACACCGGATCCGATCCCCGAGTCACGCGCCCCGACGCCGTGCACGGCTGCCAGCGTCATCGGCACGAACGTGAGGCCCATGCCGAGGCTCATCAGCACGACGAACGGCAGCAGGTCGCTCGCGTAGGAGGCGTGCACGCCCAGGTTCGGCAGCGACTCGTCGTACGACAGCCGGGAGAAGCCGAACAGCGCCGTGCCGGCGAGCGCGGTGCCGAGGCCGGCGATCCAGCGCGGGTCGACCCGGGCCATCAGCCGGGAGGAGATCGTCGCGGCGACCACGATCCCGACGCTGAACGGCAGGAACGCGAAGCCGGTCTTGAGCGGCGAGTAGCCCATCACGTTCTGCACGAACAGCGAGAGGAAGTAGAACATCGCGAACATCGAGGCGGGCACCAGCATCATCACCGCGAAGGCGGTCGCCCGGGTGCGGTTGGCCAGGATCCGGAACGGCATCAGCGGGTGCTCGACGAAGAGCTCGATCAGCACGAACCCGACGAGCAGCACCAGGCCGGCGCCGAGCGCGACGAGCGTCAGCGGGTCGGTCCAGCCCTTGTCCGGCTGCGCGGCCCGGGTGAGGCCGTAGACGATACCCACCAGACCCGTCGTGGCGGTCAGCGCACCCGGCAGGTCCAGCTCGCCGAGGTGCTTCTCGCTCTCGCCGAGCAGGCGCGGCGCGACGAACGCCGCGGCGAGCCCGATCGGGACGTTGATCAGGAAGGTGAGCCGCCACCCGCTGAACGTGGTGCCGAGGAAGGTGGGGTCGAGGCCGGTGAGCCAGCCGCCGAGGATCAGGCCGACCGCGGCGCCGGCGCCGGACATCGCGGCGTAGACGGCGAACGCCCGGCTGCGCTGCGGGCCGGCCGGGAAGGTCGTGGTGATCAGCGCGAGCGCGGTGGGGGAGGCGATCGCGGCACCGAGGCCCTGCAGGCCGCGGGCGCCGAGCAGCATCGCCTCGTTCTGGGCGAAGCCACCGATCAGCGAGGCGATCGCGAAGACCGTCACGCCGACCATGAAGAGCCGGCGGCGACCGTAGAGGTCGCCGAGCCGGCCGCCGAGCAGCAGGAACCCGCCGAAGATCAGTGCGTAGCCGGTCACGACCCACGACAGGTTCGCGTCGGAGAACCCGATGTCGGTCTTGATGTAGGGAAGCGCGATGTTGGCGATGGTGCTGTCGAGCACCACCATCAGCTGCGCCACGGAGATGAGCGCCAGGGCCCAGCCGAGGTGGCGGTGGCCGTGGCCCGGGTCGGGGGCGGTGTCGGGGGTGACGGCGTCGGAGGTCGCGTCAGTGGTCATGGCTGTCCTTCGTTGCGAGTGCCGGGCGCCCGGTGGCGGCCGGCAGGATGATCTGGTCGATGACGGCGGCGACGGTGCGGTCGTCGACGGCCTGTCCGAGAAGGAACACGCGGTGGAGCAGGATCCCGGCGAGCGCCGGGGCGATCACGTCGAGGTCCACGCCGGGCGCGATCTCACCGCGGGCCTGGGCCCGGGCGTAGACGCGGCGGCTGATCTCGACCTTGGGCTGGAGGAACCGGGTGCGGAACTCGGCGGCGAAGTCCGCGTCGGTGTGCAGCGCGGTCATCAGCACGGCGAGCAGCTCGGCGTTCTCGCCGTGGCCGAAGCCGCCGGGGGAGCAGTACGTCGCGAGCAGGTCCCCGCGCAGCGTGCCGGTGTCCACGTCGGGGACCGCCGGCGACTTCTTGGCGCGCATCAGCGCGTCGACGACGAGGCTGTGCTTGGCCGACCACCGCCGGTACAACGTGGCCTTGCTGGCCCGTGCCCGTGCGGCGACGGCGTCCATGGTCAGCCGGTCGTAGCAGACCTCGAGCAGCAGGGCGAGCGTGGCGTCGAGGATCTCGGTCTCGCGCTCGCCCTCGACGCGGGGGCGCCCCGGGGCGTGCTCGCGTCGTCGGATCATCGGTTCCTCCGGGTACGGGGTGAAACGAAACGGTTTCGTTTCATGTAGTGCCCGGGGGAGCCAACTGCGGCCCGCGGACGGTTATTCCGCGGTCTCGGAGATTCTTTCCACGAAGGCCAGGGAGCGCTCGATCGCGAAACCATTCCAGGCCGGGATGTGGCGGAACATGTAGTGCCCGACGCGGCCCATGTCGTGGAACTCGACCGACGCGGCGACCGGCTCGGCACGACGTACGAACGCCCGGGTCGCCTTGGCGGAGGTGATCCGGTCTGCGCTGCCGTGCGCGGCCGCGAGGTGCTTGCCCGCGAGCGCGCGATGGGGCTCGCCGGCGGGCAGCCACGGTGCCAGCGCCACCACGCCGGTCACGTTGGGGTCGTCGGCCACGGCCACCGCGGTCCGCGCGCCCATGGAGTGGCCGAGCAGTACGACGGGCAGGTCGCCGAGCTCGCGGCGGACCTGGTCCAGCGCCCATCGGGCGTCCGGGACCGGGGACGGCTCGGGGCCGCGGCCCGCGTTCCAGCCGCGCACGCCGTACCGCAGCAGCCACACGCCGACGCCGGCCCGCTCGGCGCGTCCGCTGATCTGGCTCATCATCCAGCGCGACCGGCGCCACGACGCGCTGCGGTCGTCGACCGGCGTCTGCCCGTCGGCGCGCCCGCCGTGCAGCATCAGGACGAGGGCACGCGGGTCGGCGACGTCGTGGCGGGTCAGGGACGGCTCCGGCATGCACCCATCCTTCCAAACGCGTGGTGACGCCAAGGGTTCGTCGCGGCGCGCGACGCGGATGGGCGGCGGCGCTCGGTTGAGGTGTCGGTGCGGCACGGCAAGATGGCCCCATGACCACCGAGATCCCCGAGAGCGCCGGAGCCGAGGTCGCGGAGGCGCCGCCCGAGGCGCGCGAGGAGCACCGGGAGCTGGCCGAGGAGGTCGAGGACGCGCGCTGGCGCTACTACGTCCAGGACGCTCCGACCCTCTCCGACGCCGAGTTCGACGCCAAGATGCGCCGGCTCGAGGAGCTCGA
>JBQCEF010000553.1:0-7173 GCA_051960495.1 Nocardioides sp.
CCCACGGCGCCCGCCCCGGCGATGGCGACGCGCATCAGTCGTCCTCCGGTCCCTCGTTGAACACCTTGTAGAACCGGTCTGCGTTCTCCTCGCGCATCACCAGGTGCAGCAGGTCGCCCTCCTGGATGACGGACTCTCGGGTCGGGATCATGCCCTCGCCGAGCCGGTCGATCCAGGCGATCCGGCTCTGGGTCTGGATCTGCAGGTCGATCATCAGCTGGCCGATCCACGGCTCAGGGACGGTGATGTGGTCCACGCGGATCGTGCCCGAGGGGTCGCGGAAGTCCGGCTCCGCACCGGCCGGAAGGAGCCGGCGCAGCACCTGGTCGGCCGTCCACTTCACCGTGGCGACCGTGGTGATGCCCAGCCGCTGGTAGACCTCGGCGCGTCCGGGGTCGTAGATGCGTGCCACGACCTGCTGGATGCCGAACGTCTCCCGGGCCACCCGGGCCGCGATGATGTTGGAGTTGTCACCGCTGGAGACGGCGGCGAAGGCGTCCGCCCGGTCGATGCCGGCGCGCTCGAGGACGTCCTGGTCGAACCCGACGCCGGTGACCTTGGTGCCGGTGAACGTGGGGCCGAGCCGGCGGAACGCGTCAGGGTTGCTGTCGATGATGGACACCGTGTGGTTGCGGTCCTCGAGACTGCGCGCGAGCGCGGAGCCCACGCGGCCACAACCCATGATCACGACATGCACGGGGGAGACGCTACACCGAGGCTGCGGTCGCAGGTCCGCGGCGACCCGCACCGTGGTCTAGCCTTTCGACTCGTGGGTGTACGCGACGTCTCCAAGCGAATTCTGGTCGGCCAGAAGCTGCGCAGCACGCAGCTCGGCGAGACGTTGCTGCCCAAGCGCATCGCGCTTCCGGTGTTCGCCTCCGACGCGCTGTCGTCGGTGGCCTACGCCCCGGACGAGGTCTTCATCATGCTGGGGATCACCGGGTTCGCGGCCTACTCCTGGTCGTGGAAGATCGCGCTCGCCGTCGCCGTGGTCATGCTCACGGTGGTGGCGTCGTACCGGCAGACCGTGCACGCCTACCCCTCGGGCGGCGGCGACTACGAGGTGGCGACGGTCAACCTCGGCCGGCGGGCCGGCATGACCGTGGCCAGCGCGCTGCTCGTCGACTACGTGCTCACCGTCGCGGTCTCGATCGCGTCGGGTGCGCAGTACGCGTCGGCCGCGATCCCCGCCATCCAGGATCACGAGGTGACCGTCGCGGTCATCATGGTGGCGGTGCTGGCCGCCCTGAACCTGCGAGGGGTCCGCGAGTCCGGCACGTTCTTCGCGGTCCCGACCTACCTGTTCATGATCGCCATCCTCGGCATGTGCGCGTGGGGCTTCATGCGGATGCTCGGCGGCACTCTCCCCGACGTCGAGAGCGCGGACCTGCAGATCATCCCGCAGGAGGGCTGGGAGCAGCCGCTGACGACGGTGGCCCTCATCTACCTGCTCGCGCGCGCCTTCTCCTCGGGCTGCGCCGCGCTGACCGGCGTCGAGGCGATCTCCAACGGTGTGCCCGCCTTCCGCAAGCCGAAGTCCCGCAACGCCGCCACCACGTTGCTGCTGCTCGGCATGATCGCGGTCACGATGATGATCAGCGTCATCGTGCTGGCCAAGCAGATGGGACTGAAGTACGTCGACCCGCACGAGCTGGAGCGGCTCCGCACGGCGACGGGGGCGCCGCTGCCCGAGGACTACGACCAGCGCGTGGTGATCGCCCAGATCGCGCACGCCGTCTTCGACAACTTCCCTCCCGGCTTCTACTTCGTGGTCGCGATGACCGGCGTCGTGCTGGTGCTGGCCGCGAACACCGCGTTCAACGGCTTCCCGGTGCTCGGCTCGATCCTCGCCAAGGACGGGCTGGCCCCGCGCCAGCTCGGGTCACGCGGGGACCGGCTGGCCTACAGCAACGGCATCTTGTTCCTCGCCGTGATGGCGGCGGTCCTGATCATCGTGTTCAAGGCGCAGCCCACGAGACTGATCCAGCTCTACATCGTCGGCGTGTTCGTCTCGTTCAACCTGAGCCAGCTCGGCATGATCCGGCACTGGACCCGCCTGTTGAAGACCGAGAGCGACCCGCAGGAGCGGCGCGCGATGATGCGCTCGCGGGCGATCAACACCTTCGGGCTGGGGATGACCGCGGTCGTCCTGGTCATCGTCGTGATCACGAAGTTCCTGGCGGGCGCCTGGATCACCATCCTCGCGATGGCGACGTTCTACGCGATCATGCACGGAATCAGCCGCCACTACGACAAGGTTGCCTCCGAGCTGCTCGTGGAGGAGGACGACCAGGTCCTGCCGACGCGGGTGCACGCGATCGTGCTGGTCTCGAAGGTGCACAAGCCGACCATGCGCGCGGTGGCCTACGCGAAGGCCGCCCGGCCCAACCTGCTCGAGGCGGTCATGGTCGACACCGACCCGAGGGTCACGGCCCGGGTGCTCGAGGAGTGGGACGACCGCCGGATCGACGTACCGCTGAAGGTGCTCTACTCGCCTTACCGGGAGATCATCCGCCCGATCGTCGACTACACCCGCAGCATCCGCGACGCCAACCCGCGCGGGGTCGTGGCGGTCTACATCCCGGAGTACGTCGTCGGTCGCTGGTGGGAGCAGCTGCTCCACAACCAGACCGCCCTGCGCCTCAAGGGCCGGCTGCTGTTCACCCAGGGCGTGATGGTGATCTCGGTGCCCTACCAGCTGCGCTCCTCGCAGGTGGCCAAGCAGCGGGTGGACCGCGACCTGGTCAAGCCGCGCCCCGGCGACGTGCGCCGCGGCGTCGTGAAGAACACGCACCGGGACCTCACCAAGTGACCCGGCGGACCCGGCAGCGCGAGGTGCGCGGCCGGTCGCTTGTGGGCGAGCGCTACGACGTCGAGGTGGGGCCGGTGGCGCACGGCGGTCACTGCGTCGCGCGCCACGAGGGCCGGGTGATCTTCGTGCGGCACACGCTCCCCGGCGAGCGGGTGCGGGTCGAGGTCACCGACGGTGACGAGGAGTCGCGGTTCCTGCGTGCCGACGCCGTCGAGGTGCTCGAGGCGTCGCCGGACCGCGTGCCGCCGCCGTGCCCCTGGTCCGGGCCCGGTCGCTGCGGCGGCTGCGACTTCCAGCACGTGGCGCTGCCCGCGCAGCGCGACCTCAAGGCAGCCGTCGTCCGCGAGCAGCTGCAGCGCCTCGCCGGTCTCGAGGTTCCCGAGACGGTCGAGCCGGTCGCCGGGGACCGTGACGGACTGGGTTGGCGGACCCGGTTGCAGTTCGCCGTCGACCGCGACGGCACCGCCGGGCTGCGCAAGCACCACTCGCACGAGATCGTGCCCGTCGACGTGTGCCCGATCGGGCACCCGGAGCTGCCCGAGGTCGGCACCCGGCGCTGGCCGCGAGCCGGCGCGGTGGAGGCGATCGTGTCGTCGGCCGGCGAGCAGCTGCGGATCGTCGAGGAGCGCGGGCGCCCGTCGTACGACGGGCCGCGCGTCCTCCACGAGCACGCCGCGGGTCGGGACTGGCAGGTCAGCGGCTCCGGCTTCTGGCAGGTGCATCCCGGCGCCGCGGACGCCCTCGTCGCTGCGGTGGTCGGTGCGCTGGAGCCGCAACCGGGGGAGCACGCGCTGGACCTCTACTCCGGCGTGGGGCTGTTCTCGTCCGCTCTCGCCGCGCGCGTCGGCGACGCGGGCCGGGTCGTCGCCGTGGAGGGCGACCGCACGGCCGTCGAGGACGCCCGGCGCAACCTCGCGGACCTGCCCCAGGTCGAGCACCTGGTGGACCGCGTCGACCGGGCCCTGGCCGGCGGCGCCGTCGGTGGCGGCATCGACCTCGTGGTGCTCGACCCGCCGCGCACCGGCGCGAAGCGCAAGGTCGTCGGGGCGGTGTGCGACCTCGAGCCGCGGGCGGTCGCCTACGTCGCATGCGACCCGGCCGCGCTGGCCCGCGACGTGGCGATCTTCGCCGAGCGCGGCTACCGGCTCAGCAGACTGCGCGCGTTCGACATCTTCCCGATGACGCATCACGTGGAGTGTGTCGCCCTGCTCGAGAGGGCCTGACCCGGCCGGTGGCGCGACTTGCTCGACGTCGTGTATCTTGACGTCAAGAGATATGGCGCACCAGTCCGCGAGACCGCCGGTGACCCTCCCTGGTGAGGTCTCGGCCCGGATGGGCAAGATGGGCGCAACGACCACGAGACGTCACGAGGAGATGGCTGATGCCGAGTCCGAAGAGCATGGACAGCTTTGGTGCCAGGAGCACGTTGGACGTGGACGGCAAGTCCTACGAGATCTTCCGGCTCGACGCGGTGACCGGTGACGGGGTCGACGTCGAGTCGCTGCCCTACAGCCTCAAGGTCCTCCTCGAGAACCTGCTGCGCACCGAGGACGGCGCCAACATCACCGCGGACGACATCCGCGGCCTGGCCGCCTGGGACGCCGACGCGGAGCCGAGCAACGAGATCCAGTTCACCCCCGCCCGGGTGATCATGCAGGACTTCACCGGCGTGCCCTGCGTGGTCGACCTCGCCACGATGCGCGAGGCGGTCGAGGAGCTCGGCGGCGACGCGACGCGGATCAACCCCCTCGCCCCGGCCGAGATGGTCATCGACCACTCGGTGATCGCCGACGTCTTCGGCTCGCCCGAGGCGTTCGAGCGCAACGTGGAGATCGAGTACGAGCGCAACCGCGAGCGCTACCAGTTCCTGCGCTGGGGCCAGGGCGCGTTCGACGACTTCAAGGTCGTCCCGCCGGGCACCGGCATCGTGCACCAGGTCAACATCGAGCACCTGGCGCGCACGGTCTTCACCCGCTCCGTGAGCACCGACGACGGTTCCGAAATACTGCAGGCCTACCCCGACACCTGCGTCGGCACCGACTCCCACACCACGATGGTCAACGGCATCGGCGTGGTCGGCTGGGGCGTCGGCGGCATCGAGGCCGAGGCGGCGATGCTCGGCCAGCCCGTCTCGATGCTTGTCCCGCGCGTGGTGGGCTTCAAGCTGTCGGGCGACCTGCCCGAGGGCGCGACCGCCACGGACCTCGTGCTCACGATCACCGAGATGCTGCGCAAGCACGGCGTCGTCGGCAAGTTCGTGGAGTTCTACGGCCCCGGTGTCTCGGCGCTGCCGCTGGCCAACCGCGCCACCATCGGCAACATGTCGCCGGAGTTCGGCTCGACGATCGCGGTCTTCCCGCTCGACGAGGAGACCCTGAAGTACCTCGAGCTCACCGGTCGCTCCGCCGAGCAGCTCGCGCTGGTCGAGGCCTACGCCAAGGAGCAGGGCCTCTGGCACGACCCCGAGGCGGAGCCGCGCTTCTCCGAGAAGCTCGAGCTCGACCTCTCGACCGTCGTCCCGTCGCTCGCCGGCCCGAAGCGTCCGCAGGACCGCGTCTCGCTGTCGGAGGCCAAGGAGGCGTTCCGCTCCGCGCTCGCCGACTACGTCAGCGCCGACGAGACCGGCGGCGAGGACCGCAAGCCGGGCGTGCCCGCACAGGAGAAGGCGTCGGGGTTGACCTCCTCGGTCGACGAGTCCTCCGACGAGTCCTTCCCCGCCAGCGACGCCCCGGCCCACTCCTCGGGCGGCAACGGCGACGGCGCCCCCGACGACTGGCACACGCACTCCGTCGGCGGTGCCGAGGGCCGCCCGTCGAACCCGGCGCGCGTCGAGCTCGAGGACGGCACGAAGTTCGAGGTCGACCACGGCGCGGTCGCGATCGCGGCGATCACGTCGTGCACGAACACCTCGAACCCCTCGGTGATGATCGGCGCCGCCCTGCTGGCCAAGAAGGCGGTGGAGAAGGGCTTGCAGCGCAAGCCGTGGGTCAAGACCACGCTCGCCCCCGGCTCGAAGGTGGTGTCCGACTACTACGAGCGCGCGGGCCTCACGCCGTACCTCGACAAGCTCGGCTTCAACCTGGTCGGCTACGGCTGCACGACCTGCATCGGCAACTCCGGGCCGCTCATCCCCGAGGTCAGCAAGGCCGTCAACGACAACGACCTCGCGGTCGTCTCGGTGCTCTCGGGTAACCGTAACTTCGAGGGCCGGATCAACCCGGACGTGAAGATGAACTACCTGGCGTCACCGCCGCTCGTCGTGGCCTACGCGCTGGCCGGCTCGATGGACGTCGACCTGTTCAACGACCCGCTGGGCGTCGATGACACAGGCGCTGAGGTCTTTTTGAAGGACATTTGGCCGTCCCCGTCGGAGGTCGAGCAGGTCATCGGCGAGGCGATCACCTCGGAGATGTTCTCCACCGACTACGCCGACGTGTTCGCGGGCGACGAGCGCTGGCAGCAGCTGCCCACCCCGGAGGGCGACACCTTCGCCTGGGACGCCGAGTCGACTTACGTCCGCAAGCCTCCCTACTTCGAGGGCATGCCGGAGGACCCGGAGCCGGTCGAGGACATCGAGGGCGCGCGCGTGCTGCTCAAGCTCGGCGACTCGGTCACCACCGACCACATCTCGCCGGCCGGTGCGATCAAGAAGGACTCGCCCGCGGGCAAGTACCTCGCCGAGCACGGCGTCGAGCAGCGGGACTTCAACTCCTACGGCTCGCGCCGCGGCAACCACGAGGTGATGATCCGCGGCACGTTCGCCAACATCCGGCTGCGCAACCAGCTCGCCCCGGGCACCGAGGGCGGCTTCACCCGCGACTTCACCGGCGACGGCGAGGTCACCACGGTGTTCGAGGCGTCGGAGAAGTACCTCGCCGCCGGCACGCCGCTCGTCGTGCTGGCCGGCAAGGAGTACGGCTCCGGCTCGTCGCGCGACTGGGCGGCCAAGGGTACGGCGCTCCTGGGCGTCAAGGCCGTGATCGCCGAGTCCTACGAGCGCATCCACCGCTCCAACCTGATCGGCATGGGCGTGCTGCCGCTGCAGTTCCCCCAGGGCGAATCCGCCGAGTCGCTGGGCCTGACCGGCGAGGAGACCTTCTCCATCACCGGCGTGACCGCGCTCAACGACGGCGCAACGCCGAAGACGGTCAAGGTGAAGGCGGGCGACGTCGAGTTCGACGCCGTCGTCCGGATCGACACCCCGGGTGAGGCGAACTACTACCGCAACGGCGGCATCATGCAGTACGTGCTGCGCTCGCTGCTTTGACCGACATCGCACGCCGCCGGGTTCCGTCCGGCCCGGCTGGGCGCTAGCCTGCCTACCAATATGTTCGACGGTGGAACAAATAGGAGGCCGGCCG
>JBQCEF010000554.1:0-3371 GCA_051960495.1 Nocardioides sp.
CGACTACGACACCCGCCTGGCTTCCTACGCCGTGATCGTCGACGACCGGGACCGCATCCTGCTCGCCCTGTGGAACGAGGGCCCGGTCCCGCAGTGGACCCTGCCAGGCGGCGGCGTCGAGCTGCACGAGACCGTCGAGGAGGCCACCGTCCGCGAGCTGCGCGAGGAGACCGGGTACGACGTCGAGCTCGGCCCGCTGCTCGGGGTCGACTCGTGGGTGATCCCGGCCGAGGAGCGGATCTACCCCACCGCGCGGCCGCTGAAGTCGGTGCGGGTGATGTTCGAGGGGCGGGTGGTCGGCGGCGAGCTGACCCACGAGCTGGACGGCACGACCGACGAGGCGCGCTGGATCCCGCGCCGCGAGGTGCCGGACCTGCCCCACGTGCGGATCGTCGCGACCGCGCTGCGCCTCCTGGACGCCTGACCCGACCCCGCTGCCGTAGACAAAGGAGGATCCCCGGCACCAGGCGCCGGGGATCCTCCTGCGTCGGTTCAGGACAGCGGGTCGCCGGGGTCCTCGCGCGGGGCGTCGGCGGGGGGCGCGACCGGCGGGCCGGTCGGGGGCTCCTCGACCGCGGACGTGCCGCCGGCCGGCGGCGCTGCGGCCTGACTCGCGCTCGCCTGCCGTTCGCCCAGGATCGCGGCCAGCCGGCCGTCGTTGAGTCGCTGGAACTTGCGGTCCTGCGAACGGGTCCGGTCGAGCACGGCAACCTCGAGGTCGGTCGCCGGGATCACCCGCACGGCGCCCTCGCCGTGGCCGAGCGCGTCGACGGCCACGCGGACGGCCTCGTCGAGCGAGAGGTTCTCGCGGTAACGCTCGCGCAGGTGGGTCGTCACCTGCTCCGCGAGCCCGCCCATCACGGCGAACCCGTGCTCGTCGGCCACCTGGCCGTCGTAGGTGAGGCGGTAGATCTGGTCCTGGTCGGGCGAGCTGCCGACCTCGGCGACGAAGATCTCGACCTCGTAGGGCTTCTCGCCACCACTGGAGAAGATCGTGCCGAGGGTCTGCGCGTAGGCGTTGGCCAGGCCACGTCCCGTGACGTCCTGCCGGTCGTAGGCGTAGCCCCGCATGTCCGCCAGCCGCACGCCGGCGATGCGCAGGTTCTCGAACTCGTTGTAGCGACCGACCGCCGCGAACGCGATCCGGTCGTAGATCTCGCTGACCTTGTGCAGGGCGGCCGAGGGGTTCTCGGAGACGAAGACGATCCCGTCGGCGTACTGCACGACCGCGACGGACCGGCCGCGGGCGATGCCCTTGCGCGCGAAGTCCGCCCGGTCCTTCATCAGCTGCTCGGGCGAGACGTAGAACGGCATGCTCATGGTGCGCTCCTCAGGTCAGCGGGGCGGCGGGGCCGTCGGGGCGGTCCATCCGGGCGGCGATGACCCGGTCGGCGATGGCGGCGACCTCGGCATCCGGCAGCCGGCGGTAGCCGTCCCCGGTGATCACCGCGACCACGGGGAAGATCCGCCGGGTCATGTCGGGCCCGCCGGTCGCCGAGTCGTCGTCGGCAGCGTCGTACAGCGCCTGCACGAGCGCCGTCACGCAGCCCTCGGCGTCGAAGTCCTCGCGGTAGAGCTTCTTCAGCGAGCCGCGGGCGAACAGCGACCCCGAGCCGACGGAGTGGAAGGCGGTCTCCTCGTAGCGGCCGCCGGTGACGTCGTAGGAGAAGATCCGGCCCTGCCGGCCGGCGAGGTCGTAGCCGGCGAACAGCGGCACCACGGCCAGGCCCTGCATCGCCATGCCGAGGTTGGTCCGGATGAGCGCGGCGAGCCGGTTGGCCTTGCCGTCCATCGAGAGCGTGGTGCCCTCGATCTTCTCGTAGTGCTCGAGCTCGGTCTGGAACAGCCGAACCATCTCCACGGCGAGCCCGGCGCTGCCGGCGATGCCGACGGCGGAGTACTCGTCGGCGGGGAAGACCTTCTCGATGTCGCGCTGGGCGATGATGTTGCCCATCGTGGCGCGCCGGTCCCCCGCCATCACCACGCCACCGGAGAACGTCGCGGCGACGATCGTGGTGCCGTGGGGGGCCAGGTCACCGGCACCCGTCTCCGGCAGCGAGCGCCGGCTGGGCAGCAGGTCGGGGGCCTGGTCGGCGAGGAAGTCCGCGAACGACGAGGTGCCCGGGGTCAGGAAGGCCGGGGGCAGTCGGGAATCGCTCATATGCGGATCACTCGCCGCCTTTCTGGATGAACGACTTCACGAAGTCCTCTGCGTTGGTCTCGAGCACGTCGTCGATCTCGTCGAGGATCGCGTCGATGTCCTCGTCGAGCTGCTCCTTGCGCTCGCCGACGTTGGTCGTCGGGGCAACCTCGGTGGCGTCCTCGGTCTCCGAGGACTTCTTCGGTTGCTTCTGCTCCTGTGCCATGAGCGCCTCCTCGGGAAGTCGTTGCCTCGACCCTACCGAGTCAGAGCCTCGAACAAGGCCTCCGCGGTGTCACTGCGGTCGAGGAGTTCTCCGACATGGGCCCTGCTGCCGCGCAGCGGGTCGATGGTGGGGACCCGTTGCAGCGACTCGCGGCCCGGGAGGTCGAAGATCACCGAGTCCCACGAGGCGGCCGCCACGCGGTCGGAGTACTTCTCCAGGCAGCGGCCGCGGAAGTAGGCCCGGGTGTCCTCCGGGGGACGGTGCATCGCCGCGGTGACCTCCTCGTCGCCGAGGATCCGGTCGATCCGGCTGAGCCGCACCAGCCGGTGGTAGAGCCCCTTGTCCGGCCGGATGTCGGAGTACTGGAGGTCGATCAGGTGCAGCTTCGCGTCGTCCCACTCCAGGCCGTCCCGGTCGCGGTACTGCTGGAGCAGCTTGAGCTTGGCCACCCAGTCCAGCTCCCGGTCGCACGACATCGGGTCGCGCTCGAGCCGGTCGAGCACCGACTCCCAGCGCCGCAGCACGTCGGCGGTCTGGTCGTCGACGTCGGAGCCGTAACGGTCCTCGACGTACTTCTTGGCGAGGTCGAGGTACTCCATCTGCAGCTGCACCGCGGTCAGCTTCCGCCCGTCGTTCATCGTGAGCAGGTGCTGCAGGGTCGGGTCGTGCGACACCGCGCGCAACGACTTGACCGGCTGGTCCACGCTCAGGTCGCCGGCGATGAACCGGTCCTCGATCATCGCCAGCACCAGCGCGGTCGTGCCGACCTTCAGGTAGGCCGAGACCTCCGACAGGTTGGCGTCGCCGATGATGACGTGCAGCCGCCGGTACTTCTCCGGGTCGGCGTGCGGCTCGTCGCGGGTGTTAATGATCGGGCGCTTCAGCGTGGTCTCGAGGCCGACCTCGACCTCGAAGTAGTCGGCGCGCTGGCTGAGCTGGAAGCCGTGGTCGCGGCCGTCCTGACCGATCCCGACCCGACCGGCCCCGGTGACGACCTGGCGGCTG
>JBQCEF010000555.1:0-2291 GCA_051960495.1 Nocardioides sp.
ATCGGGCCATGGCCGTCCGGTAAGGGTCCAAGGACCCTGGAACAGGTTCAGTGATCTCACGACACTGAATCCTGATCACGCGGTTCAGCACACGGTCGGGGGCCGCGGACGGGCCCGTTCGTGCGGAGGCGGTGACCAGATGTCCCAGGAGACCGCGGCGTCGGGAACGACGGTCCCCGTCCCCCCGCAGCGCGCCGACGAGCAGGAGCCCGCGACAGACCCGCCACCCGGCGTTGCGCCTGACGAATCGGTCGCACCGGTGCGCCTGTCGCGGTTGCTGCGAGTGGCGACCTTGACCCCCGCCCAGGCGTCCCTGGTCGCCGTGCAGCTCCTCGACGCCGCGCACGGGGGCGACCGGGTCAACGGCGGGTCGGCGGCCGGGAGCGGGTTCGGCGCGGTCACCGTGGGCCCCCAGGGCGAGGTCGAGGTGAGACGGGCCCCCGGAGGTCAGGGCGGCGCGACCCTGGCGCAGCTGCTCGGCCAGGTGCTCGAGAACGCCCGGCGGCTCCCGGCCCATCCCCGGCCCGAACAGCTGGTGCTGCTGCGCCGGCTCGAGGAGGCGGCCGCCGAACCGTCGCTCCACCCGGAGTCACGTGCCCGCGAGCTGGAGCAGGGACTGGTCGAGGTACTCGGCCCTGACGCGCGGCAGCGCCTCGGCGGCCAGCTCGCCGCGTTGGTCAGGGCGTTCGTCCACGTCGCACCCGGCGCGCCCATCGACACCAGCACGGCTTCCACCGCCCCTGGCCGGACGGTCTCCCGGCAGTCGACCCGACGTGCCGCGGGCTCCGCACCGCAGGTACCACGGGCCGCCCCGGGGCGCACTCCGACAAGGCGCCGCCCCCGCAACCGGGTGCTGCTGCACCGCCGCATCCGGGGACGGGTCGCCCTCATCACGCTGGTGCTCGCGGCCGTCCTGGCCGTCAGCGGCTACGTCGTGCTCGGCGGCCCGGGATCGGACATCGTCGGCTCCCTGGGCCGGGACGACCCGACCCCCGCGGCGCCGGACACGGCGGCCCCGGACTCGCCCGCCGACCAGACCGCCACCAAGCCGAAGCCGAAGCCGGCGCAGCCGGTCCAGAGGCTCGCTCCCCGGCAGGCCGGACCGATCACGGCGGTCGCACTGCAGAAGGCCGGCGCGTGCGACCCGGGCACGCTGTGCCCGGTCACCGTGACGGTGAAGTTCCGTCCGGCGACGACGAGCCGGACCATCGCCTGGAAGGTGGGGGCCGCCCAGGTGTGCAAGGCAGGGATCACCTGGTCAGGACCCGTCAGCGTGACCGCCCAGCCGGGGTGGACCACCGTCTACGCGAGCTCGTCGGTCCGGGTCCCGAAGGGTCGCGAACTAGCACTCACCGCCCTGACGACCGCGCCGGCCCGGGCCCAGTCGCGTCCCGTGCCGGTCGCGGGCGCTTCCCTGCAGTGCTGACCGGTCATGCTCAGCCTCGAGCGAGGGATGCTGGGCGCCTACCGGACCCGTCCGAGGACGAGCAGGCCGGCGCAGCTGCCGGTCGCCGCACTGCTCGACCCGCTCGCCGTCGGGGCGATGGCGGTCCTGGCCGGACTCGGCCTGGCCAACCTCGCCGCGCTCGGTGACGAGCCGCTGATCCGACACCAGCTCGTCGTCGACGCCGCCGGCGTGGTGCTGTTCGTGCTGCTGAGCCGTTGGCGCACGGACGGGCTGCGCTGGCTGGGCTGGGGCTGCTACCTCGTGAGTCTCGTGCTGCTGGCCGCGGTCGACCTCGGCGGCTCGACCGTCAACGGCGCGCGACGGTGGCTGGCCTTCGGCTCGTTCACCATGCAGCCCTCCGAGCTCGCCAAGCTCGGCCTGGTGCTCGTGCTGGCCCAGGTGCTCGGCTCCGACAGGCCGTGGCCGCGGAGGCTGGCTGCGGCGCTGTTCGTCGCGGCGCTGCCGATCGGGCTCGTCGTGACCCAGCCCGACCTGTCCACCGCGGCCGTCCTGTGTGCCCTCACCGCGACGATCCTCGTGCTCGGCCGGATCCCGCTGAAGGCCCTCTTCCTGCTGCTGGCCGCGGCCGCGGTGCTGCTGCCGCTGAGCGAGCACTGGATGCGTCCCTACCAGCAGGAGCGACTGAACGCCTTCCTGAGCGGCTCCACCGACGTCAACGGCTCGGGGTGGTCGATCCTGCAGATGCACATCGCGCTGGCCTGGGGCGGCTTCACCGGGGGCGCCGACCACCCCTTGCACCGGCTGGTCTCGCTCTACCTGCCCAGCCGCGAGACCGACCTCGCCTTCGCCAGCCTGGTCGAGCAGCGCGGGTTCCTCGCCGGCG
>JBQCEF010000556.1:0-4857 GCA_051960495.1 Nocardioides sp.
GTGACCAACCCGCCGTTCGTGGTGTCCCCGGGCACGGGTGAGCGACTGGTCTACCGCGACTCGGGGCTGCCCGGCGACGAGATGGTGCGCCGCGTCGTCACCGGGGTGCCGCGCCACCTCGCGCCGGGCGGTCGGGCCCAGGTGCTGGCCAACTGGGTGCACCGCGCCGGCGAGCCGTGGCAGGACCGGGTGGCCGGCTGGCTCGACGGCAGCGGCTGCGACGCCTGGGTGGTGCAGCGCGAGGTGGCCGACCCGGCGGAGTACGTCGAGCTGTGGCTCAAGGACGCCGGGCGGCACGGCACGCCGGACTACCCGCGCCGCTACGACACCTGGCTCAGCTGGTTCGACGAGCAGCGGATCGAGGGGGTCGGCTTCGGCTGGCTGAACCTGCGCCGGGTGGACCGGGAGTCGGTGCTGCGGCTCGAGGAGTGGCCCTACGAGGTGGAGCAGCCGCTGGGCGGCGAGGTGGCCGACCGGGAGCGTCGTACCGACTTCCTGGCCGCCCACCCGGACCTCGACGCGGTCCGGCTGACGACCCGGGTCGACGTCCGGGAGGAGCGGGTCGGCGCGCCGGGCGAGGAGGACCCCGAGACGATCGTGCTGCGCCAGCAGCGCGGCATGCGCCGCGCGCACCGGGCGGACACGGTCGTGGCCGGGCTGGTGGGCGCGTGTGACGGGGATCTCACCACCGGCCAGATCCTCGACGCGCTCGGCACCCTGCTGGGACAGGAGGGGTTGCGGGAGCAGTACGCCGGCGAGGTGCGGGACCTGGTGGCCGACGGGTTCCTTCTCCCCACCTGAGCAACCGTGTTGACGGCACGCGTTACCGTGTCTGCGCGGACCGGGGGTGGAATCCGTCCGCACCGATCCCGAGGAGCACAGCACACGTGGCAGCGAAGAACGGCACCGGTCACAAGCTCGTGATCGTCGAGTCGCCCGCCAAGGCGAAGACGATCGCGGGCTACCTGGGCACCGGCTACGTCGTCGAGTCCTCCATCGGCCACATCCGCGACCTGCCGCAGAGCGCGGCCGACGTCCCCGCCAAGATCAAGGGCGAGTCGTGGGCCCGGCTCGGCGTCGACGTCGACAACGACTTCACCCCCTACTACGTGGTCTCCCGCGACAAGAAGTCGCACATGACCAAGCTCAAGGGCCTGCTCAAGGAGGCCGACGAGCTCTTCCTCGCCACCGATGAGGACCGCGAGGGCGAGGCGATCGCCTGGCACCTGCTCGACGAGCTGAAGCCGAAGGTGCCGGTGCGCCGGATGGTGTTCCACGAGATCACCAAGCCGGCGATCCTGGCCGCGGTCGAGAGCCCCCGCGACATCGACATGGACCTCGTGGAGGCGCAGGAGGCGCGCCGCATCCTGGACCGGCTCTACGGCTACGAGGTCTCCCCGGTGCTGTGGAAGAAGGTCATGTCCGGCCTGTCCGCCGGTCGCGTGCAGTCGGTGGCGACCCGGCTCGTGGTCGACCGGGAGCGCGAGCGGATGGCGTTCCGGACCGCGTCGTACTGGGACCTCGAGGGCACCTTCGACGCCGGCGCCAAGCACGACGAGCGGATGTTCCCGGCCAAGCTGCACTCGGTCGACGGGTCGCGGGTCGCCCGCGGCTCGGACTTCACCTCGCTCGGCGTGCTCAAGGACGGCGCGGGCAGCCCGGGTGTCGTCCACCTCGACCGCGGCCGCGCCGATGCGCTGGCGAGCGCGCTCGACGACACGACCTTCGAGGTTCGCTCGGTCGAGGCCAAGCCCTACACGCGCAAGCCCTACGCGCCGTTCCGCACCACCACCTTGCAGCAGGAGGCCTCCCGCAAGCTCGGCTTCGGCGCCTCGCGCACGATGTCGGTCGCGCAGCGGCTCTACGAGAACGGCTTCATCACCTACATGCGCACCGACTCCACGACGCTGTCGGAGTCGGCGGTGGCCGCGGCCCGGGAGCAGGCCCGGGAGCTGTACGGCGCGGAGTACGTCCCGGACAAGCCGCGCACCTACGCCTCCAAGGTCAAGAACGCCCAGGAGGCGCACGAGGCGGTCCGTCCGGCCGGGGACTCCTTCCGCACCCCGGCGCAGACCGGGCTGACCGGCGATGAGTTCCGGCTCTACGAGCTGATCTGGATGCGCACGGTCGCCTCGCAGATGAAGGACGCCGAGGGCCGCTCGGTCACGATCCGGCTCGGCGGCGCCGCGAGCACCGGTGAGGACGTGGTGTTCTCCGCGTCCGGCCGGGTGATCACGTTCCACGGCTTCCTCAAGGCGTACGTCGAGGGCTCGGACGACCCGGACCGCGAGGCCGACGACCGCGAGACCCGGCTGCCCGCGCTCGCCGAGGGCGACGCCGTCAACGCAGCCGCGATCAGCGCCTCGGGCCACGAGACCAAGCCGCCGGCCCGCTACACCGAGGCGACGCTGATCCGCGAGCTCGAGGAGCGCGAGATCGGCCGGCCGTCGACGTACGCCTCGATCATCGGCACGATCCTCAACCGCGGCTACGTCTACAAGAAGGGCACCGCGCTGGTACCGGCGTGGCTGGCGTTCTCGGTGACCCGGCTGCTCGAGGAGCACTTCGCGCGGCTGGTGTCCTACGCGTTCACCGCGGGCATGGAGGACGTGCTCGACGAGATCGCGCGCGGCCACCGGGACCGCAACACCGAGCTCGCGGCGTTCTACTTCGGCAACGGTGACGTCGAGGGGCTCAAGCAGCTCGTCTCCGACCTCGGCGAGATCGACGCCCGCGAGCTGGCGACGTTCCCGATCGCGGACGGGATCGACCTGCGGGTCGGCCGCTACGGGCCCTACATTGAGAGCACTGCGACCGAGTCCGGTGAGTCTGTTCGCGCGAACGTGCCGGAGGACCTGCCGCCCGACGAGCTCACCGAGGCCAAGGCCAAGGAGCTGCTCGCGAACCCGGCCGGCGAGGAGATCCACCTCGGCACCCACCCGGAGACCGGGCGGACGATCGTGGCCAAGAACGGCCGGTTCGGGCCCTACGTGACCGAGCAGCTGCCCGAGGACGCGCCGAAGAAGGAGAAGCCGCGGACCTCCTCGCTGTTCAAGTCGATGACGCTCGACTCGATCACGCTCGAGGACGCGGTCAAGCTGCTCACGCTGCCGCGGGTGGTCGGCACCGACCCCGAGTCCGGGGACGAGATCACCGCGCAGAACGGGCGTTACGGGCCCTACCTGAAGAAGGGCACCGACTCCCGCTCGATCGACTCCGAGGACAAGCTGCTCACGATCACGCTGGAGGAGGCGCTGGCGATCTACGCCCAGCCCAAGCAGCGCGGTCGGGCCGCCGCGGACCCCGGCAAGGAGATCGGCGTGGACCCGGTCAGCGGCGCCAAGGTCATGCTCAAGTCCGGGCGTTTCGGCAGCTATGTCACCGACGGTGAGTACAACGCCACGCTGCGCCAGGGCGACGACGAGTCCACCCTGACCATCGAGCGGGCGGCCGAGCTGCTCGCCGAGCGGCGCGCGAAGGGCCCCGCGAAGAAGGCCGCGAAGCGCGGTGCGAAGAAGACGGCCAAGAAGGCGGCGAAGAAGACCACCAAGAAGGCCGCGGCGAAGAAGACCGCCAAGAAGTCCTGACCGCTCACACACCCGCCGACCCCCGTAGGGTGAGCGCTGTGAGCGCGCACGAGGCCCCGTTGGGACCGCACCCCACGATCGAGGAGCTGCGGCACGCGCCGACGCACTCCTTGACCGCGGTGCTGCGCATCCGCGACTTCCGGCACCTGTGGATCGGGCTGGGGCTGTCCAGCCTCGGCGACTGGATGGGCCTGCTCGCGCTGACCGCGATGGCCAACGCCAGCGCGGACTCCTACGCGGCGAAGAACTACGCGATCGCGGGCGTGCTGTTCCTACGCGTGCTGCCTGCGCTGGTGATGGGGCCGGTCGCCGGCTACGTCGCGGACCGGATCGACCGCCGGGTGACGCTGATCTGGGGCGACTACATCCGCGGGGCGCTGTTCCTGACCATCCCGATCGTGGGCCAGCTGTGGTGGGTGTTCGTGGTCACCGTGCTGGTCGAGCTGGTCAGCCTGGTGTGGGGGCCCGCCAAGGACGCCACCGTGCCCAACCTGGTGCCGCGCCACCGGCTCGAGGCGGCCAACCAGATCAGCCTCGCCACGACGTACGGCTCCGCGCTCCCGGCGGCGGCGATCTTCGCCGGCCTGACGCTCGTCGACAAGTTCTACCGGCAGCTGTTCAGCATCTTCCCGGGCGGCCCGGTCGACCTCGCGCTGTACTTCAACGCGGTCACCTTCGTGATCTCCGGCCTGGTCATCGCGACGCTGCACCACATCCCCCGCGGCCCGGCCGACACCGAGGACGAGACCGCCTGGCGCGTGGTCGTGGACGGGTGGAAGTACGTCGGGACCACGCCGCTCGTGCGCGGGCTGGTGATCGGCATCGTCGGGGCGTTCGCGGCCGGCGGCGTGGTCATCGGTCTCGCCCGCACGTTCGTCTCCGACCTCGGCGGCGGCGACCCCGGCTACGGCATCCTGTTCGGGGCGGTCTTCCTCGGCCTCGGGCTCGGCATGTGGCGGGGCACGCGGCTGCTGCACGGCCTGTCGCGGCGGCGGCTGTTCGGGCTGTGCCTGACCGTGACCGGGGTGCTGCTGTTCCCGCTCGCGCTGGTGCAGCAGCTCGAGATCGTCACCGGGCTCACGCTGGTGCTCGGCTTCTTCGCGGGCGTCGCCTGGATCACCGGCAACACGCTGCTCGGCCTGGAGGTCCCCGACGAGATCCGCGGCCGGACGTTCGCCTTCCTCGGCTCGATGATCCGCCTGTCGCTGGCGCTGGTGCTGGCCGTCGCGCCGCTCATCGCCGGGCTCATCGGCACCCCGGAGCTGCCGTT
>JBQCEF010000557.1:0-4093 GCA_051960495.1 Nocardioides sp.
GCGAGCCGAACTCGATGTCGCCGGTGTCGGCGTGCGCGTCGAAGTGCAGCATCGACACCCGCCCGTGCCCGAGCACGTCGGCGACGCCGGCCGCGTCCGCGAAGGTCACCGAGTGGTCCCCGCCCAGTACCACCGGGATCGCGCCGCCGCGGGCGACGCCGGCCACCGCGGCGCGCAGCGCGGGCAGCGCCGTCTCGATGTCGCCGGAGTACATCTCCACGTCGCCGGCGTCGAGCACGCGGAGGTCCTGCAGGCCGTCGGTGCGCAGCGCCAGGTGCGGCCGGGACCCGTCGTGCGGGAGGTAGCAGGCCTGCCGGATCGCCTGCGGACCGAATCGCGTGCCCGGACGGTGCGACGTACCGCCGTCGAAGGGCGCGCCGACGATCACCACATCGGCACCCGCGAACGAGTCCGGCTCGTCGAGGTCGCACGGGTCGACGCCGAGGAAGGTGAGGTCAGGGCCGTACATCGCGCCGTAGCGGGTCATCAGCAGTCCACCGTCCCGTCGGGAACCTTGCCCGAGACGAGGTAGGACTCCACCGTGGAGTCCACGCACTGGTTGCCGGCCAGGTAGCCGGTGTGGCCGTCGCCGTCGCGGCGCACCAGCACCCCGGAGTCGAGCTGGTCGGCGAGCGACTCGGCCCACTCCAGCGGGGTCGCCGGGTCGCGCGTGGTGCCGACGACCAGGATCGGCGCCGCGCCCCTGGCGTGGATCGGCTCGGGCACCCGGCCGGTGTGGATCGGCCACTGGGCGCAGCTGGAGAGGCTGAAGGCGAAGATCTTGCCGAACGTCGGGGAGGCCTTCTCGAACCGCGGGATGTACTTCTGCACCGCCGAGCTCGGGATCGCGTCGTCGTGGTCGAGGCAGTTCACGGCGTAGAGCGCCTCGAGCGAGTTGTCGGTGTAGCCGCCCGAGCCGCGCGAGACGTAGAGGTCCGACAGCGACAGCAGCGGGCTGCCGTCGCCGGCGAACGCCGCCTTCAGCGAGCTGTCGAGGTAGCCCCAGTTGCTCTGGCTGTAGAGCGGCGCCCAGATCCCCAGCACCGCGTTGCCGGCGGCCAGCTTGCGGTTGCCGGCCGGCAGCGGGCTGCGCTCCACGTCGTCGAGCAGCTGGCGGATCCGGCGCGTCCCCTCGTCGACGGTGTCGCCCAGGAAGCACGAGCCGCGGTCGACGCAGTTGCCGACGTAGGCCCGCAGCGCGGTCTCGAACCCCTTGGCCTGCACGAGGTTGAGCCGCAGCGAGGTCAGCGAGGGGTCGAGCGCCCCGTCGAGGACCATCCGGCCCACCCGCTCGGGGAACTGCTCGGCGTACGTCGCGCCGAGGAACGTGCCGTACGACGCCCCGAAGTAGGTGAGCTTCTGGTCGCCGAGCACCGCGCGGAGGATGTCGATGTCACGAGCCGCCTCGGCGGTCGAGATGTGCGCGGCCAGCTTGCCGCTCTCGTCGAGGCAGCCCGCGCCGAACTGCTCGATCAGCCGGTCCGAGCGGCGGACCTCGGCGGGCGTGTCGGGGTCGGGGTCTGCGGCGACGAACGTGTCGAGCTGCTGGTCCGGCAGGCACTGCACCGGGGTGCTGCGGCCCACCCCGCGCGGGTCGAAGCCGACGATGTCGAAGGCGTTGAGGAGCTCCGCGCCGAAATAGCCGGTGGCGTTGCGCGCGTAGTCGACGCCGGAGCCGCCCGGGCCGCCCGGGTTCACCACCAGCGACCCGATCCGCTGCTTCTGGCTGCTCGCCGGACGCTTGAGAACGGCCAGCTCGATCGAGCGGCCCTCGGGATGCTGGTAGTCCAGCGGCACCTTGATCCGGGTGCACTGGTCCTCGCCGCAGGGCTTCCAGGTGACCTTCTGGTCGTAGTAGCCGGCCAGGTCGGGGGCCGCAGCCCCCTGGCCCGACTGCTCCGCCGACGGGTCCGCCGAGCCGACCGGGCTCGGCGTGAGGCTCGGCTCGGGCAGCGAGTTGCCGCCGACCGCGTCGCAGCCCGTCAGCAGGACCGGAAGCAGCGCGAGGCCGGCGACGAGCCGGGAGACGCGCTGACGGCGCGCGGGTGCGAGGAGAGCCACGCCACCACTCTATTGACTGCTCGGTCGTCAGCGGATGCGCAGGCTCACCATCATCGCCTCCAGCGAGGTCAGCCGGTTGGCGTTGAACTCCATCATCTGCTCGCGTGCGGCGAAGATCGCGTCGATCCGGCGCAGGTTCTCCTCCGGGGTGGACCGGCGGGCGATGTCGGCGACCTCGTCGCGCATCTCCTCGTTCACCAGGTCGCCCGGGGCCCCCGACTGCACCGCGATCGCGTCGCGGTAGACCGACATCACGTCCATCAGGCAGCGGTCGATGACGTCCATGACGCGGCGCTTCTCACGCTGCGTCTGGTCGTAGGTGAGCTCCTTCATCGCCGCGACATAGGACCGCGACGTCTTGGCCTTGCGGTCGTCGCCGTAGGTCGCGGACAGCTCGGCCAGCTCCCGGGCGTTGCTCTCCGCAGTGATCGCCTCGGTCTCGTCCTTGGCGATGTCGACGAGGTTGGCCGCCGCGTTGAGGCAGGCGGCCAGCGAGGTGAGCCGGGCCGGCAGTGCGACCACCTCCCGGCGGCGGTTGCGGGTGCTCTCGTCGCGGGCCAGCGCCCGGGCGCGGCCGATGTGGCCCTGGCTGGCCCGGGCCGCGAACGCCGCCACGCTCTCGGGGACGCCGTCGCGCTCGACGAGGAACCGGGAGACCTCCGCCGCGGTCGGCGTGGACAGCGACACGTTGCGGCAGCGGGACCGGATCGTCGGCAGCACGTCCTCGACGGTCGGCGTGCACAGCAGCCACACCGTCTTCGGGGTCGGCTCCTCGATCGCCTTGAGCAGCGCGTTGGCGGCCCGCTCGTGCAGCCGGTCGGCGTCCTCGACGATCATCACCTGGTGCCGCCGGCCGGCCGGGGCCAGGGCGGAGCGGTGCACCAGCTCGCGCATGTCGTCGGTGGCGATCTGGGCACGCTCGGCCCGGGTGATGCTCACGTCGGGGTGGCTGCCGGCCAACGTGGTCAGGCAGGCCTGGCAGCGGCCGCAGCCGCCCTGCTCGCACTGCAACGCGGCCGCGAACGCGATGGCGGCGTTGGACCGGCCCGACCCGGGCGGCCCGGTGAACAGCCACGCGTGTGTCATCCCGTGGCCGGAGACCGCGCGCGAGAGTGAGTCGATGACGTGGCGCTGCCCGACGAGGGTGTCCCAGACCGACGAGAGGGTGAGGGTGCTCATACGTCGGTCCTCTGGGGCAGCGTGGGGGTGTCGCTCCCGACCTCGTGCCGGGTGGCCGCCTCGAGGAACGGCTGCACCCGCTCGCGGATCTCGCCGGCGATCTGCTCGACCGGCTTGCGTGCGTCGACCACCAGGTAGTGCTCGGGCGAGCCGGACGCCAGCTGGAGGAACATGTCGCGGACCCGCTCGTGGAAGTCCACCGACTCCCCCTCGATCCGGTCGCGCTCCTCGAAGCGGGTCAGGCCCTGCTGCGGCGGCAGGTCGAGCACCACGGTCAGGTTGGGCCGCAGGTCGCCGGTGGCCCACCGGGCGATCCGCTCCACCTCCCGGTCGACGAGCGCGCGCCCCGCGCCCTGGTAAGCGAGCGTGCTGTCGACGTAGCGGTCGGTGATCACGACCGCCCCGCGGGCGAGCGCCGGCACGACCACGGAGTCGACGTGCTCGGCCTTGTCGGCGGCGTAGAGCAGCGCCTCGGTGCGGTGCGAGATGTCGCCGGTCGCCGGGTCGAGCACGATGCGGCGCAGCTTCTGGCCGACCTCGGTGTCGCCGGGCTCGTGGGTCAGGAGTACGTCGTACCCCTCGGCCCGCAGCCACTCGGCCAGCCGCCGCGCCTGGGTCGACTTGCCGGCACCCTCGCCGCCCTCGAGCGCGATGAAGCACCCGGTCGCGGCGTAGACGCCCAGCGAGCCGGTCATCGAGTTGCGCAGGTCCGACACCAGCGGGGTCCCCTTCCGGTCATCCATCTGACGGTAGGACGTGACGCCGACAACGGTCATCACGACCGCGGCGAGCAGGAACGTGATCGCCGCACCGTGGTAGACGAGCAGCGGGTTGCCGTTCCTGTCCTTGAACG
>JBQCEF010000558.1:0-4270 GCA_051960495.1 Nocardioides sp.
AGTTGGTCGCAGAGTGCCGCAGCCGCTCGACCTCCTCGTTGATCGAGGAGTCCTTCTCGATGTAGGTGTCGGTCTGCGGGACGTAGGCCTCGGGCTGGTAGTAGTCGTAGTAGGAGACGAAGTACTCCACGGCGTTGTTCGGCAGCAGCTGGCGCAGCTCGTTGGCGAACTGCGCGGCCAGCGTCTTGTTGGGCTGCATCACCAGGGTCGGCCGCTGCAGCCGCTCCACGGCCCACGCCACGGTGGCGGTCTTGCCGGTGCCGGTGGCACCGAGCAGCACGACGTCCTTCTCCCCCGCCTGGATCCGCCGCTCGATGTCGGCGATGGCGGTGGGCTGGTCCCCCGACGGCTGGTAGTCGGAGACCACCTCGAAGGGCGCGACCTTGCGCTGGAGATCGGTGACAGGCCTCATGCCTGCCAGCGTAGTTGGCGCCACCGACAACACCGGTCCCGATAGATTGCTCCCGTGAGCCGACGCCCCTCCCTGGAGACCTTCTTCGGCAGCTCTGCGTGGACGATAACCAAGCGGACGCTGCTCACGGTCTTCGGCCTCCAGGTGCTGCTCGCGCTCGCCCTCACCGTGGTCGACTCCTACCGGCGCCGCGGCAAGAAGCCGAAGCCGTTCCCCACCATCGAGCCCGCCACCGTCCACATCGGCGACGGCACCGTCACGACGTACACCTTCGGCCAGCACCTGTACGACGACATGCTCGCGGCGATCCGGTCCGCCGAGCGGCAGATCCTGTTCGAGTCCTACATCTGGAAGGGCGACGAGGTCGGCGAGCAGTTCAAGCAGGCGCTCAGCGACGCCGCGGGACGGGGCGTGGAGGTCTACGCGATCTACGACGGCTTCGCCAACCTCGTGGTCTCGCCGCTGTTCAAGCGGTTCGGGCCGCGGCTGCGCGTGCTGGAGTACCCGGTCTACAACGCCGGCATCCGGTTCTTCGACGCTCGCCGCTACGGCCGCGACCACCGCAAGATCCTCGTGGTCGACGACGAGGTGGCGTTCGTCGGCGGCTACAACGTCGGCACCGCCTACGCCACCGAGTGGCGCGACACCCACGTGCGGATCACCGGCCCGGGCGTGTGGGACCTGAAACGGGCCTTCGCGGACTTCTGGAACCTCAACCGCCGGCCCCGGCACGGCCGCCCGCTGCTGCTCGACACCGCCCCGGACTGGGAGCCGCGGATCCGGATCCACCGCAACGTGCCGCGGCTGTGGATGTTCCCGATCCGCGGGATGTATCTCGAGGCGATCAACCGCGCCTCGACCCGGATCTGGATGACCCACGCCTACTTCATCCCCGACTCCGACCTCGTCGAGGCACTCAAGGGCGCCGCCTGGCGCGGTGTCGACGTGCGGCTGCTGGTGCCGGCCGTCTCCAACCACGTGGTCGCCGACTGGCTGTCCCGCGGCTACTACGGCGAGCTCCTCGACGCCGGGGTGCGGATCTTCCGGTACACGGGCGCGATGGTGCACGCCAAGACCGCCACGATCGACGGGCGCTGGTCCACCGTCGGCACCGCGAACATCGACCGGCTGTCGATGACCGGCAACTACGAGATCAACGTCGAGTTCATCGACGCTGACCTCGCCGCGGAGATGGAGCGGATCTTCACCTGCGACCTCTCCAACAGCGTCGAGCTGACGGCCGCCGAGTGGGACCAGCGCGGGCCGCACCGCAAGTTCACCGAGCTCGTCCTGGCACCGCTGCGACCGCTGCTCTGACCACGACTGCGCCGGTACCCCGAGTGCTCCGGTGCCCTGACGCCGGCCGCACTAGACTCCGCGCAGGTCTCGGAGGGGGTGCCATGTCGGACGTCATGGGAGGGCAGCGCGTGCGCGCCACGGCGGGGGCAGCCGCAGTCGGGGCGCTCCTGCTCGGGGTCTTCACGGTCGACATGCTCACCAACGTGGGCTTCGCCGCCGGGATGCTCTACGTCCCCGTCGTCCTGCTGGCCTACTTCGTGGCCACGCCGCGCTGGGTAGGGGTCGCCGCCGCCGTCGCGGTGGTCCTCGCCGTGGTCGGGGCGGCCCTCTCGCCTCCGCTGCCCGCGCTGAGCACCACCTACGTGGTCCTCAACCGGGCGGTCGCCTGCGTGGCGATCGCCACCTGCGGATGGTTCGGCGCCTCGATGCTGTCCACCCGGCTCCGCCTGCTCCACGCGAACGAGGCGCTGCAGGCGGCCCTGCAGCGCGACGAACGGCAGACCCGGATGCTCGAGATCGCCGGCGAGGTCGGCCACTTCGGCGGCTGGACCGTCGACGTCCCGACCAACACCATCCGGTGGTCGGCCGAGGTGGCGCACATCCACGGGATGTCCCCGGAGTCGATGCACTCGGTGGAGACCGGCATCTCCTTCTACGTGCCCGAGGACCGACCACGCATCACCGAGGCGTTCAACCGGTGCGTCCGGGACGGCACCCCGTTCAACGAGGAGCTCCAGCTGGTCCGGCAGAGCGACGGGGCGCTGCGCTGGGTCAACGCGATCGGTCGTGCCGAGCGGGACGAGAATGGTGAGGTCGTCGTCGTGCACGGCGCGCTCCAGGACATCACCGACCGGATCGAGGCGCAGCTCGAGGCGCAGAGCAGCCGGCGGGCGCTCGGCGCGCTCGGGGAGGCCATGCCGTTCATCATCTGGACGGCCGCGCCGGACGGCGCCATCGACTACGCCAGCGAGGAGCTCTGGCGGTACTCCGGAGTGCTCACCCGGGAGGTCCTCGGAGACGCCTGGCTGCAGCTGGTGCACCCCGACGACCGGGCCGAGGCCCTCGCGACGTGGCGCGCGGCGACCGACGCGGGCGCGCCGATCTCGCTGCAGTACCGGTTCCGCCGCACCGATGGCCGCTACCGCTGGCACCTCGTCCGCGCCGTCCCCGAGCGCGCCCCCGACGGCTCGGTCGTGCGCTGGTGGGGCTCCAACACCGACATCGACGACCTGCGCTCCCTCGAGCAGCAGGCCAGCGACCTCGCCGCGCAGCTGCACCAGACCCTGGAGTCGATCGGCGACGCCGTGCTCGCGCTCGACACCGAGTGGCGGGTGAGGTTCGTGAACTCCCACGCCGAGCTGCTCCTGCAGCACCGCCGCGACGAGCTGGTCGGGCGCAACATCTGGATGGTCTTCCCGGAGGCGGTGGGGTCGATCTTCCAGCAGGAGTACGAGCGAGCGGTCGCGGAGCGCCACCCGACCGCCTTCAGCGCACCGTTCGAGCCGCTGGGCATCGAGGCGGAGGTCTCGGCGTACCCCCATGACCAGGGCCTGACGATCTACTTCCGCGACGTCAGCCGGCGCCGCGTGATGGGACACGGACCGACAGCCGGGGAATGACGGGCGGTGTGACGGGGCACACTCCAGGTGACACCGATCCCTGGGGAGGGAGCCTGACCCATGGTCGTCGACAAGGACGCCGTCACCGCAGCCCTGCGCGAGCAGGGGGAGCACGACCGGGCCGTGCAGGCCGAGAGCGCGCTGCCCCGCACCGTGGACACCGAGCTCGACGCCTTGACGCTGCACCAGCTCGGCCTGAGCGTGAGCGAGGTCGAGGCCACGGCGGCCACCGACGACACGGAGGACGCGGAGCCCGTCGGCTAACCGTCCTGGCCGGGGATCCGCATGATCCTGTGCAGCGCGAGCCCGGCGGTCACGTCGCCGCGCACCTTCAGCGCGCCCCGCATCACCCCGACCACCGGGTTGAGGTGACTGGTCACCAGCTTGAGGAAGGCGGAGCCGTCGAGCACGAGCGTCGCGTCACGGGCCCGGCCGCCCGGTGAGACCCGGCAGGCGCCGTCGCGCACCTCGACCACGTAGCGGTCCTCGCCGCCGTCGCTGCGCCCGCGGATCCGGAACCCGACGCTGAGGTCGGCGTCCGCGGCGCGCCGCTCGTCGAGGAACTCCGGGAACCGCTTGAACACCTGCTCCAGCACCACCGGCCGGAACCCGCTCGCCATCACCGAGCGCAGGTGGGCGTCCTTCACGCCCTTGAGCACCCGGGCCACCTCGGCGGGGTCGATCGCGTCCGGGTCCACGGCCGCACCGGGTCGCCCGGGGACCTGGAAGACCCCGCCCACCGCCAGCGCGAGCAGGGCGTCCCCGTCGACGTCGAGCCGGCCGCCAAGATAGAGGTACGCCGCGTTCGCGCCGCCGGTGACCAGCCGGAGGAAGTCGACGACGTCGAGCCGCAGCAGCACGTCGGGGGCGTGGTCGGGCTCCGCGGCAGCGTCTACCAGGCGCACGCTGCCCGCACCGAGCACCAAGTGGTGGCACTCGG
>JBQCEF010000559.1:0-5167 GCA_051960495.1 Nocardioides sp.
TCGGCCTGGTGGGCGCGGTGCTGTTCGTCCAGTTCGTGCTGCGGCCGTTCATCCGGTGGTGGTTCACCTCCTACACGTTCACCGACCGCCGCTTCATCCAGCGCACCGGCTTCATCGCCAAGGAGGGGCGCACGATCCCGCTCAACCGGATCAGCGGCGTGGACTTCGAGGTCGGCATCGTCGACCGGCTGTTCGGCTGCGGCACGCTCGTGGTCTCCGACGCCAGCGAGGCCGGGACCGTGCTGCTGCACGACATCCCGCAGGTGGAGCGCGTGCAGATGCAGATCGCCGAGGAGCTGCACCGGCTGTCCTACCCCGGGACGAACGCGGCCGATGACGGAACCTGATCCCGCCCTGCCCTACTCCCGCGAGCAGCTCGAGCGAGCCCTGCTCGGGGACGAGCCCCGGCACACCAGCGACCGGGTCGCCGACGCGGCCGGCGTCAGCCTGGAGGAGGCGCGCCGGCTCTGGCGCGCGCTCGGCTTCCCCGACGCCGGCGAGCAGGCGGCGTTCACCGACTCCGACCTCTCCGCGCTCACGACGCTCGCCCACGCCGTGCGGCAGGGCGCCATCGATTTCGACACCGCGGTGCGGCTGACCCGGGCGGTGGGCCAGACCATGGCACGGCTGGCCGACTGGCAGGTCGCCACCCTGGCCGGGCGCGTGGAGCAGCTCGAGGCCGGGGAGGAGGCGACGGGCAGCCGGATCGGCTCGGCGCTGCGCCTCGCCGAGCAGGTCGGGGTGCCGTTCGAGCAGCTGATCGTCTACGCCTGGCGCCGCCACCTCGCCGCCGCCGTCACCCGGCTGGAGGCGCTCGGCGCCAACGACGAGGACCTGCACACGGTCCAGGTCACCGTGGGGTTCGCCGACCTGGTCAGCTTCACGGCGCTGTCCAACGAGATGGACGAGGACCGGATCGGCGACATGGTCGAGATCTTCGAGTCCCGCTGCGCCGACGTGGTGGCCGGCCGGCACGGCCGGGTCATCAAGACGCTCGGCGACTCGGTGCTGTTCGTCTCCGAGGACCCGGTCCGGGCGATGGAGATCGCGCTGTCGATCGTCGACGTCATCGGCAACGACAAGCGGCTGCCGGACGTGCGGCTGGGGCTGGCCACCGGGGCGGTCGTGATGCGGCTGGGGGACGTGTTCGGCCCGCCGGTCAACCTTGCCGCCCGGCTCACCGGCGTCGCCCGGCGCAACCGGGTGATCACCGACGAGGAGACGGCGAGCCGGCTGCCCGTCGCGGAGTTCGAGACCCGGGCCCTTCCGCCGCGGCCGCTGCGCGGCTTCGGTGTGGTCGAGCCGGTAGCGGTGCGCCGCCACTGAGCGATCGATCGGCGCCCTCCGGGTGACCGGATGACTACAAATGCCTAGTCATTCCGGGCCATTCTCGGCCAACCCCGAATGCTGTCCGTTTTGTCCCTTTAACCTGAGGCACATGATGACTGTGCAGGGGGTGGACGTCGATCCCGCGTCCCGCCGGGTGTGGCGCGACGGCGTGGAGATCCGGATGTCGAACAAGGAGTTCGACCTGCTCCATGCGCTGATCAGCCGTGCGGGGGAGATCGTGACGCGCGAGGAGCTCATGCGCGACGTGTGGCAGACGAACTTCTGGACGTCCGCGAAGACCATCGACGTGCACCTGGGCTGGGTGCGCAAGAAGCTCGGCGACGACACCCGCAAGCCGACGCTGATCACCACGATCCGCGGTCGCGGCCTGCGCTTCGAGACCACCCCGCCGGTGTACTCCGACCAGGTCGCCTCCGCCTCCTGACTTCCCGGGCTGCTGCCCGCGGCTCGCGCGCACCATGAGTAGATGTCGGCATGACAGACGGCCTACTCGCACGGTGGGACTGCGTGAGTGCCACCTGGACGCCCCACCAGCTTTTGCACCCGGGCAACGTCGCCTGGTCCCACAGCCGCGGCGACGGCAGCCCGGCTCCCGACGCGACCTTCGCGTGGGGGGAGCCACTCATCGGGTTCGCCGACGTCTGGCTCGCAGGATCTCCCGACGGCCCGGCGGAGGCGTCGCTGCACGTGTCTCCGCGAGCCGCCGCTGAGCAGCGGCGCCGGATCGTGCAGGAGCTGGTGGACGCCTTTCCCGTGATGACCCTGGAGGTGTCACGGCAGGACGTCGCACTGGTGGAGGTCTTGGCAGCCGCGGGGTTCCGGGAGCAAGAGGGCCCCTGGTTCGCGCAGCTGTGGCGAGATCTGCGTGACACCTCCGACCTCGACCAGCACGCCGTTCCGGCGGGCTACGCCATCAGGAGCGTCGACGTCCACGACGCCGACGAGGTGCTGGCTCGAGTGGAGGTTCACCGACGGGCCTGGGCGCCGTCGCGCATCAAGGGCCTCCTCGGGCTTGAGGTCAGCGGGGACGAGCCCGGGTCGAGCTACTCGGCCGACAAGCACCGCGCCGTCGTCGGGGCGCAGGGCTATCGTCCCGAGCTCGATCTGGTCGCGGTCGACGCTGACGGCGGCTTCGCCGCCTACGCGCTGGGGTGGCTGGACGACCGCACGAAGTCGCTGTTGTTCGAGCCGGTGGGAACCGACCCGGCGCACTCCGGTCGAGGACTCGCGCGAGCCCTGTGCGCCCAGATGCTGCATGTGGCGGGCCGGCTGGGCGCCGAGGAAGCCGTCGTCGGTCCTCGCGGCGACCCCGGCTACCCACTTCCGCGTCGGGTGTACGAGGGGCTCGGCATGCGAGAAGTCGCCCAGTTCGTGTCCATGAGCAGTGCCCAGCAATGACCCTCGCGCTGAGCCCTCGGTAGGGTCGGGCCGTGACCCCACCCCGCCCGCAGGTCCCTGCGTCGACTCCTCAGGTCGCCGTGATCGGCGGCGGCCAGCTCGCCCGGATGATGGCGCAGGCTGCCGTCGCGCTCGGCGTACCGCTGCACCTGCTCGCCGAAGGTCCCGACGTCTCCGCGGCCCAGGTCATCCCCGGCGCCGTGGTGGGCGACTACCGCGACCTGGAGACCCTGCGTGCGGTCGCCGAGGGCTGCTCGGTGGTGACCTTCGACCACGAGCACGTGCCAACCGAGCACCTGCACACGCTGACCGACGAAGGGCACGCGTGCCGGCCTGGTCCCGAGGCGCTCGTGCACGCGCAGGACAAGGCGGTGATGCGCGCCCGGCTCGGCCACCTCGGCGTGCCCTGCCCGCGCAACGCGGTCGTCGAGGATGCCGACGCGGTGGAGCGTTTCGCCGAGTCGCTCGGCGGCTTCCCGGTGGTCCTCAAGACGACCCGCGGAGGCTACGACGGCAAGGGCGTGTGGGTGGTGCGCTCCCGCGAGGAGGCCGCCGAGCCGTTCGCCGTCGCGCAGTCCTCCGGGGTGGACATCCTCGCCGAGGAGCTCGTCGACTTCCGCCGCGAGCTGTCCGCCCTCGTGGCCCGGTCGCCCTCGGGACAGGTCGCGGCGTACCCGGTGGTGGAGTCCGTGCAGCAGGACGGCATCTGCTGGGAGGTCGTCGCCCCGGCGCCGGACCTCGACCCGGACCTCGCGCTGCAGGCGCAGCAGATCGCGATGAAGGTCGCCGCCGAGCTCGGCGTCACCGGCATCCTCGCCGTCGAGCTCTTCGAGACCGTCGACGGCCGCATCCTCGTCAACGAGCTCGCGATGCGCCCGCACAACACCGGCCACTGGAGCATGGACGGCGCGGTCACCGGACAGTTCGAGAACCACCTCCGAGCAGTGCTCGACCTGCCGCTCGGCTCGCCCGAGGCACGCGCGCCGTGGACGGTGATGGTCAACATCCTCGGCGGTGACCACGGTGCGCTGTCGGAGAACCTGTACGGCGGCTACCCGCACGTGTTCGCCCGCGACCCGCGGCTCAAGGTGCACCTCTACGGCAAGTCGGTGAAGCCGGGGCGCAAGGTCGGGCACGTCACCGCCTACGGTGATGACCTGGAGGAGGTCCGCGAGCGGGCGCTGCACGCAGCGGCCTGGTTCCGCGGTGACCTCGGCGACGAGAGCGAGTAGGAGAGACCCCGTGGCTGACCCCGTCGAGACCCAGCAGACCCCCACGCCCCGCGTGGGCATCGTGATGGGCTCGGACTCGGACTGGCCCACCATGAAGGCCGCGGCGGACGCGCTCGAGGAGTTCGACGTCCCCTACGAGGCCGACGTGGTCTCGGCCCACCGGATGCCCGAGGAGATGCTGGCCTACGGCAAGCAGGCGGCCGGGCGCGGACTGCGGGTGATCATCGCCGGAGCCGGGGGAGCGGCCCACCTGCCGGGCATGCTGGCGGCGGTCACGCCGCTGCCCGTCGTCGGTGTCCCGGTCGCGTTGAAGTACCTCGACGGGATGGACTCGCTGCTCTCCATCGTGCAGATGCCGGCCGGCGTCCCGGTCGCCACGGTGGCGGTCGGCAACGCGCGCAACGCCGGCCTGCTCGCCGTACGCATCCTCGCCGCGTCCGACGAGGCACTGCGGGGCCGGATGGTCGACTTCCAGGAGGCGCTCGGCGCGTCGGCCCGGGAGAAGGGCAAGGTCGTCCGCGGCGAGGCCGGCCACAAGCTGGGGTTCTGAGCGCGCGTGACCTCGGTACGACGCTCCCGCCTGCTCTCGCTCGACACCTGTCGTGGCCTGCTGCTGTTCGTCAACGTGGCCGCGATCAGCCTGCTGGCCCCGCAGCCCGACCAGCTCCGCCACGCCGCGTGGATCGGGGTCTCGGCGATCGACACGATCTTCCCGGTCTTCGTCACGCTGTCCGGGTTCGGCCTCGCACTGGCCTACCGCAAGCACGTGACCTGGCGCCGCACCCTCCGGCGCAGCGGCGTGCTGCTGCTGTGCGGGCTCGGCTACAACGCGGTGATGGCCGGGTCGCTGGACCTCGCCACCTGGCGGCTGACCGGCGTGCTGCAGATCTACGCCGTGCTGGTGCTCGTGATCGGCCTGCTGCACCGGGTCGTGAAGAGCGCCAAGGGATGGATGGGGGTCACCGCCGCGGTCGCCGCCGGGCAGGCCGCGCTGCTCTGGCTGTGGCAGGGCTCGTGCCCCGGGGGCGTGCTCACCCCGGCGTGCAACCCGTCGGGCACGATCGACCCGGCGGTGTTCGGCAACGCGCACATCTACGCGTTCGGGGCGCTCGGGCACGACCCGGAGGGGCTCGTCGCGATGCTCGGCGCCCTGGTCACCATGTCGGTCGGCGTGACCGCGGCGCACC
>JBQCEF010000560.1:0-2808 GCA_051960495.1 Nocardioides sp.
GACCTTGACCTCGGCGTGCGGCCACACGACTGTGCCGATGTCGCGCCCCTCGACCACGATCCCGCCGTCGCCGATGATGTCGCGCTGCAGCTGCAGGAGCCGCGCGCGTACCTCCGGGACGGCACTGACCGGGGACACCGCGGCCGTGACCTCGGCGGAACGGATCGGACCGGAGACGTCCTCGCCGTCGACGGTGATCGTGGGGGCCAGCGGGTCGGTGCCCGAGACCAGCAGCGGCGCGTCGGCCTTCGCGGCGACCGCGTCGGCGTCCTCCACGTCGATCCCGTGCTCGAGCATCCACCAGGTCATCGCCCGGAACATCGCGCCGGTGTCGAGGTAGCGCAGCCCCAGCCGGGCGGCGACACCCCGCGACGTGCTCGACTTGCCGGAGCCCGAGGGCCCGTCCATCGCCACGACCACACCCACGCCTGCCCGCCTCTCGAAAAAGCTGTTCCGTCGGGGCGAATGCTACCGGTGGGTGGTCCAGCCGCGGTCCTCCAGCGAGCCCAGGAGGTGATCCACCTCTCCCTCGGCGACGAACAGCTCGACGAGACCGACGGGACGGCCCGGGTCGTGGTCGATGCGCAGGTCCTCGATGTTGACGCCGATCTCGCCGGCGTCCGCCAGCAGCCGGGCCAGCTCGCCGGGGTGGTCGGGGACGGCGACGAACAGCGACGTCTCGGCCTGGGCGGGCCCGCCGTGTTTGCCCGGGATCGCTGCGGTGCCGGCGACCCCGCGGTCGAGCAGCACCCCGACGGCGTCCCGGTCGTGGCGGTCCAGCGCGGACAGAAGGGTGTCGACGTCGTCGCGTACGGCGTGCAGCAGCTCGCCGAGCGCGTCGCTGTTGGCGGCGACGATCTGGCGCCACAGCCCGGGGTCGCCGGCCGCGATCCGGGTCACGTCGCGGACGCCCTGGCCCGAGAGCGCGAGGTGCTCGCGGGGTGCGTCCTGGAGCCGGCCGGCGACCAGGGCCGCGAGCAGGTGCGGCAGGTGGGAGGTGCGGGCGACGGCCCGGTCGTGCTCGGCGGGCGTGAACCGGACCGGGGTGGCTCCGCAGGCGCTCGCCACGGCGGTCACCACCTCGACGGCCTCCGGGTCTGCCCTCTCGTGCGGGGCCACCGCCCACGGGCGGCCGTCGAACAGGGCCGCCGACGCCGCGAACGGCCCCGAGCGCTCGCTGCCGGCCATCGGGTGGCTGCCGACGTAGCGGGCCAGGTCGGCGGCGTCCACCTGCCCGGCGATCGCGGCCAGCGGGGCGGCCTTCACGCTGCCGACGTCGGTCACGACCGCGGACGTGGTGCGCAGCGCCTCGACGACCTGCTCGGCCAGGTGGTCCGGCGGCACGGCGACCACGACCAGCCGCGGGCCGGCCCCCGCTGCCACCTCCGCGGCAGTGAGGTTGGCCGCACCCAGGCCGGTGGCGATCGTGATGTTCTCGGGCACGACGTCGCTCAGCGCGACGTCGATCCCCTGACCGCGCAGCGCGAGGCCGATGGAGGTGCCGAGCAGGCCGGCGCCCACCACGAGGACCGGGCCGGCGAGCCGGTCACTGCTCATCGGGGACCTCGCGCACCCGGGCCAGGTCGCGCCGCAGGTTGGCCGCGCCGTGCAGGTAGACGTGGGTGATGTCCGACTTCGGCAGGTCGGTCTCGACGTGGGCGAGCATCCGGACGACCCGCGGCATGGACCCGGCCACCTCGAGCTCGCGGGTGCAGATCAGCGGCACGTCGCTGAACCCGAGCCGCCGTGCGGCGTACGCCGGGAACTCCGAGACCAGGTCCGAGGTCGCGGTGAAGATGATCGAGATGAAGTCGTCGACCTCGAGCCCGTTGGCGGCCATCACGTCGGTGACCATCTCGGCGACGCGCTCGAGCATGTGCTCGCGGACGTCGTCCTCGAGCTGGGTCGCTCCTCGTATCGCCCGCACCGCCACGTGTGTGCCCCGCTTCCGTCCGATCGTCGTCCGCACGCAACCCTAATGGGCGCGGGCGTGCGGCCGTCGCGGCGTCCAGCCCGTCAGAGCTTGGCGGCGTCGAGCATCGGGCCGAGCTCCTCGAGGGTGAGCTCGCGCAGCTGTCCGCTGCGCAGGCCGCGCAGCAACACCGGGCCGATCGCGGTGCGGGTCAGCTTGCGGACCGGGTGGCCGACCTCGTCGAGCAGTCGGCGGACGATCCGGTTGCGGCCCTCGTGGATGACCAGCTCCACGATCGACCGGCCGCCCTGCGACGAGACGACCTTGCACGCGCTGACCTCGACCGGGCCGTCCTCGAGCGTCACGCCGTCGCGGAGGCGTCGTACGGTCGCCTTGCTCACCACGCCGTCGACCTCGGCGACGTAGGTCTTGTCGAGCTCGTAGGACGGGTGCGCGACGCGCTGGGCGAAGTCGCCGTCGTTGGTGAGCAGGATCAGCCCGTCGGTGTCGGTGTCGAGCCGGCCGACGTGGAACAGCCGCTCGGGGCGGTCCGCGACGAAGTCGGAGAGGGTACGACGACCCTCGGGGTCGGACATCGTCGACACGACGCCCCTCGGCTTGTTGAGCACGAGGTACACGTGCGCGCTCACGGGCGGCAGCCGCTTGCCGTCGACCCGGATCACCGCGGTGCGCGGGTCGACCTTGGTGCCGAGCCGAGTGACGACCTCGCCGTCCACCTCGACCAGCCCGTCGAGCATCAGCTCCTCGCACTTGCGCCGCGAGGCCACCCCGGACTGGGCGAGCAGCTTCTGCAGGCGCACCAGCCCCTGCTCGTCGGGCGGGCCGCCGGGGATCTGCGTCTCGCTCACGCCGGACCAGCCGCCTCGGCCGGGCTC
>JBQCEF010000561.1:0-7322 GCA_051960495.1 Nocardioides sp.
GCGGAGAAGATGCTCGCCGGTGTCGAGACCGAACGCCGAACCGACCGGGTGGCCCGCATCGCCTTCCCGAAGCCGGCCCCGTCCGGCCGCACGCCGCTCACCGCCGCGGAGCTCTCCAAGTCCTATGGCTCGCTCGAGGTCTTCACCGACGTCGACCTGGCGATCGACCGGGGGAGCCGGGTGGTGATCCTCGGCCTGAACGGTGCCGGGAAGACCACACTGCTGCGGATCCTCGCCGGCGTCGACCAGCCCGACACCGGAGAGGTGCATCCCGGTCACGGGCTCAAGCTCGGGTACTACGCCCAGGAGCACGAGACGCTCGACACCAGCCGGACCGTGCTGGAGAACCTGCGTACCGCCGCGCCCCAGCTCGCCGACACCGAGGCCCGCAGCGTCCTCGGCTCCTTCCTGTTCAGCGGCGACGACGCCGCCAAGCCCGCGGCCGTGCTGTCCGGCGGCGAGAAGACCCGGCTGGCGCTGGCGATCCTGGTGGTCTCGAGCGCCAACGTGCTGCTGCTCGACGAGCCCACCAACAACCTCGACCCCGCCAGCCGCGAGGAGGTGCTCGGCGCCATCCGCACCTATGAGGGCGCGATCGTGCTGGTCACCCACGACGAGGGCGCGGTCGCGGCCCTGGAGCCGGACCGGGTGCTGATCCTGCCCGACGGCGTCGAGGATCTCTGGACCGAGGACTACGGCGACCTCGTCGCCCTCGCCTGACTGCGGTGCGCGCGGCCCAGCTCGACAGCCTGGGGGCTACCGGGCAGTAGGCTTCGCCCATGAACGGCACCCACGTGGACCCCGAGGTGCTCGAGCGCGGCGGTGTCGTGCTCGAGGAGAACGGGCTCGTCGCCACGATCACCCTGAACCGCCCGGCCACCAAGAACTCCCAGACGCCCGCCACCTGGCTCGCGCTGCGCGCCATCGGTGCGGCACTCGACCCGGCGGTCCGGGTCGTGGTGGTGCGCGGCGAGGGCGAGAGCTTCTCCTCGGGCCTGGACCGCAGGATGCTCAGCCGCGAAGGGATCGAGGGTGAGTCGTCGTTGCTGAACCTGCTGGACATGCCGGATCCCGAGCTGGCGGAGACCATCGCCGGCTACCAGGAGGGTTTCACCTGGCTGCGCCGCAACGACCTGGTCTCGATCGCCGCCGTGCAGGGCTCGGCGGTCGGCGCAGGCTTCCAGCTGGCGCTGGCCTGCGACCTGCGGATCCTGGCGCACGACGCCCGGTTCAGCATGCGCGAGCCGATTCTCGGCCTGGTGCCGGACCTGACGGGAACAAAACCGCTCGTGGAGCTTGTTGGCTACTCGCGAGCACTGGAGATCTGCGCCACCACGCGCTGGGTCACCGCGGAGGAGGCCCGAGACATCGGGCTGGCGACCGCGGTGGTGCAGTCCGACGAGCTCTCCGCGACCGTGGCGGACCTGGTCGCCGCGATCACGGCCCCGCTCTACGGAGCGGTGACGGAGACCAAGGCACTGCTGCGGAGCGCGGCTGTCACGGGCCTCGAGGAGCAGCGTCGGCTGGAGCGCGAGGCCCAGGTACGCCGGTTCCGGGAGCTCGCCGCACTGATGGAATGACCCCGGCGGGACACCGCCGAGATCGGAGCAGCTCGTGTCGATGGGCTCAGGACTGGGACCGGCATGGCGCCACATGCGCACCGACCGGAGCGTCGCGGACCAGAAGCTGGCGCGCGACACCGTCCGGCGCGTGGTCGGCTTCGCGAAGCCGCACCGGCGGCTCATCGGGGTGTTCCTCGCCCTGACCGTGATCGACGCGGCGATGGTGATCGTCGTACCGCTGCTGGTCAAGCGCCTCGTCGACGACGGGATCTACAAGGACAACGGTGGCCTGGTCACCGTCATTGCGCTGGCCATTGCCGGCGTCGCGATCTTCAACGCGGCGCTCGCGGTCGGCCAGGGCTTCCTCTCCTCGCGCATCGGGGAGAGCCTGATCTTCGACCTGCGCACCACGGTCTTCGCCCACGTGCAGCGGATGTCGCTTGCGTTCTTCACCCGCACCCAGACCGGCGCCCTCGTCTCTCGCCTGAACAACGACGTGATCGGCGCGCAGCGCGCGTTCACCTCCACGCTGTCGAGCACGGTGTCGAACTCGATCAGCGTCGTGGTCGTCGGCATCGCGATGCTCGCGCTGAGCTGGCAGGTCACCTTGCTGTGCCTGCTGCTGTTCCCGATCCTGTTCGTCGCGTCGCGCTGGGTCGGCAACCGGCTGTCCGGGCTGACCCGCCAGCAGATGGAGGGCAACGCGGTCCTGGGCAACTCGATGACCGAGCGCTTCAACGTGGGCGGGGCGATGCTGCTGAAGCTGTTCGGCAGGCGCGCCGACGAGGACGAGCAGTTCGCCGACAAGGCCGCCGTCGTCCGCGACCTGGGGATCCGGATCGCGCTGGTCACCCGGGTGTTCGGGGCCACGCTCATGCTCATCCCCGCACTCGCGACCGCGCTCGTGTACGGCGTCGGCGGCCACCTGGCCATCGACGGGGCGCTCACCGTGGGGACGCTGATCGCGCTGGCCACCTTGCTGCTGCGCCTGCTCGGGCCGCTGCAGGGACTCTCCAACGTGCGGATCGACGTGATGACGGCGCTGGTCAGCTTCGAGCGTGTCTTCGAGGTGCTCGACCTGCCCTCGATGATCGCCGAGCGTCCGGGCGCCGAGACCCTGCCTCGCGGCGCCGCCCGCGTCGAGTTCGACCACGTCGCGTTCCGCTACCCCCGCGCCGACGAGGTCTCCCTGGCCAGTTTGGAGGCCGTGGCACGGCTCGAGTCGCGCGACACCGGGGAGGTGCTGCGCGACGTCTCGTTCACGGCCGAGCCGGGGCAGATGGTCGCGCTGGTCGGGCCGTCCGGTGCGGGCAAGACCACGATCACCCACCTGGTGGCCCGGCTCTACGACGTGACCGCCGGCGCCGTCAGGGTGGACGGGCGCGACGTGCGCGACGTCACCCTGCAGTCCCTCGAGGACGCGGTCGGCTACGTGACGCAGGACGCCCACATGTTCCACGACACGATCCGCGCCAACATGCGCTACGCGCGGCCCGAGGCCACCGACGAGCAGATCTGGGCGGCGCTCGAGGCGGCGCAGATCCGCCGGCTCGTCGAGAGCCTCCCCGACGGCCTCGACACGGTCGTCGGCGACCGCGGCTACCGGCTGTCCGGGGGAGAGCGCCAGCGCCTGGCCATCGCCCGGCTCCTGCTCAAGGCCCCGTCGATCGTGGTCCTCGACGAGGCGACGGCCCACCTGGACTCCGAGTCGGAGTACGCGGTGCAGCGTGCTCTCGACGAGGCGCTGCAGGGGCGGACCAGCCTGGTGATCGCGCATCGGCTCTCCACGATCCGCAACGCCGACCTGATCCTGGTCGTCGACGACGGGCGGGTCGTGCAGTCCGGGAGCCACACCGCCCTGCTCGCCGAGGGCGGCCTGTACGCCGACCTCTACGAGACGCAGTTCTCGCGCACCGCCTGAGCTAGTCCCCGCCGGCCGCCCGGGCGAAATCCCACGGGCCACTTCGGCCATTCTGCTTGACCCGGGTCACTTTGTGACATTGGGTGAGGTGGGCTTCGTCCGCATCGGGGGGCGCGGCTCGCCTGCGGGCCTGCGGCCAGGCCCGTCTCGCATCCACGGCGGCCGGTCACAGGGAGCTCAGCGTGTCCTTCTCACTCACAGCGGGACGGGCGGCGCGACGCCGTGCCGCCGCGATCGTCTCGGCAGGCGCGCTCGCGGCGGGCGTCCTCGCCGCCGTTCCCAGCGCCACCGCGGCCTCGGGCCCGGCGCCCGCCACCGGGCTGGTGCACGCGGCGGGCGGTGACCTCGGGCCGGGGCGGTACGTCGTGCTGCTCCGTGAGCCCGGTGCGACCCAGTACCGCGGCGGCAAGGGCAACCTCGCCGCCACCCGCGTCGCTCCCGGACGCCAGTTCGACGCCCGCAGCACCAACGTGGCCGAGTACGCCCGCCACCTCCGCAGCGAGCAGAACCGGCTGGCCGAGCGCGTGGGCGCCCGCATCCAGCGCAGCTTCACCCTGGCCGCCAACGGGTTCACCGCCCAGCTGAGCGCCAAGCAGGCGGTGAAGCTGGCGGGCAGCCGCGACGTCCTCCTGGTCCAGAAGGACGAGCGGCTCCGCCTCGACACCTGGAACACCCCCGGCGTGCTCGGCCTGACCGGGCGGCACGGGGCCTGGAAGCAGCAGGCCGGCGGCCGGGGCAAGGCCGGTGCCGGCGTCGTCGTCGGCGTCCTCGACTCCGGCATCTGGCCCGAGTCGAAGTCGTTTCGCGGCGCCCGGCTGACCAGCAGGGCCAAGACCAAGTGGGACATCTCCCGGCACGGGCAGGACACCCGCATGGAGAAGGCCGACGGCGGCGTCTTCCACGGTCGCTGCCAGCTCGGCTACCGGTACGACGGGCGCACCATCCCGGCACAGCGCTGGAACAGGGACGACTGCAACACCAAGCTGATCGGCGCGCGCTACTACCCGGAGGAGTTCCTCGACCAGGTCGCCCCGAAGGACCGATCCCGCGACGAGTTCCTCTCCGCGCGTGACGGCGGCGGGCACGGCACGCACACCGCGAGCACCGCTGCCGGGCGGGCGGTCCACGGCGTGAAGGTCGAGGGCATCCGGTTCGGCACGGTGAGCGGCATGGCCCCCGGCGCCCGGATCGCGGCGTACAAGATCTGCTTCGACGATCGCGACCCCGACACGGGCGACTGCTACACCGGCGCGACCATGGCCGCGATCGAGGACGCCATCGCCGACGGGGTCGACGTCATCAACTTCTCGATCTCGGGGGTGACCGACACCGTGGTCGACGCCGTCGAGTTCGCGTTCGAGGGCGCCGCCGAGGCGGGGATCTTCGTGGCGACCTCCGCCGGCAACAGCGGCCCCGAGGAGTCGACCGTCGCGCACAACAGCCCGTGGGTGACGACCGTCGCGGCCACCACGCACCACAACTTCGTCAACACGGTGGTGCTCGGCAACGGCACCCGCATCCGCGGCGCGTCGATCAGCCAGCAGAAGCTCCCGCAGACCCGGCTGATCCGCTCGGTCCAGGCCCGCGCCGTCGGCGCCGAGAAGGAGGCGGCGCGGCTGTGCTTCCTCGGCGGCAACCTGGACCCGAAGAAGGTCGAGGGCAAGATCGTGGTGTGTGAGCGCGGCGTCAACGACCGCGTCGACAAGAGCAAGGCCGTCAAGCGCGCCGGCGGCGTGGGCATGATCCTGGCCAACGTGGAGCCCGGCTCGCTAGACGCCGACTTCCACTCGGTGCCGACGATCCACGTCGCGGACGACGACAGCCCCAAGATCTTCCGCTACATCAACCGGGCCAAGAAGCGGCACGTCAAGGCGACCGCCGCGTTCGTGCTCGGGGACGCCACGCACAAGTCGCCGATACCGGTGCCGCAGATCTCCGAGTTCTCCTCGCGGGGCCCGGCGCTGGCCAACGGCAGCGACATCATCAAGCCGGACCTGGCCGCACCCGGTCAGAGCATCCTTGCCGCGGTGGCCCCGCCGTCCAACGAGGACCGCGACTTCGACATGTACTCCGGCACGTCGATGGCCTCGCCCCACATCGCCGGCCTCGCCGCCTTCATGATGGGCGTGCACCCCGCCTGGACGCCGATGATGGTGAAGTCCGCGATGATGACCACCGCCAAGAGCGTGCGGACCGACCGCAACAAGGTGGACAAGGACCCGTTCGGCCAGGGTGCCGGTGAGGTCCGGCCGCAGCGGTTCTTCGACCCGGGTCTGTTCGTCACCTCGGACGCGACGCAGTGGCGGCGCTTCATCCAGGGCCAGGGCTACGACGTCGGCTACCGGCCGCTCGCGGCCAAGGACCTCAACGGCCCGTCCCTCGCGGAGGGCGAGGTGACGTCGAGGACCACGTTCAAGCGCACCTTCGTCTCCACCCGGAAGGGCACCTGGGACGTGTCGGTGCACGTGCCGGGCTTCAAGGCGGTCACCCGCAAGCACCTGGTCGCGAAGCGGGTCGGCGACCGGGAGACCCTCACGGTCCGCTTCAAGCGCACCAGCGCGCCGCTGCTGCAGTTCAGCACCGGCTACCTGGTGCTCGACGGCCCGACCCGGGTGCGGCTCCCGATCGCGCTGCGACCGGTCTCGGTTGCGGCTCCGGCCGAGGTCAGCGGGACCGGCACGGACGGCTCCACGCCGGTGGACGTCACCGCCGGGTTCACCGGCGACCTGGAGGTCGGCGTCACCGGCCTGGTCCAGGCCCGGACCGAGACGTTCACCACCGAGGACCCCAACCAGGGCTACGACGACGAGCAGTTCTACTGCGTCCAGGTCAGCAAGGGCGCCAAGGCGGCCCGGTTCGACCTCGACGCGGCGGACGACGACGCCGACATGGACCTGTTCGTCTACCTCGCAGGGGACGACACCTGCAGCGAGGAGAACCTGGTCGCGTTCGCCGGCCAGTCGGCCTCCGCGTCGGCCGACGAGCGGGTGACGCTCCTCGACCCCGAGCCCGGCCACTACCTGGTCGAGGTCGACCCGTTCGCCCCGGCGCCGGGCAAGTCCACGCTGGACTGGCGGTTCGACTTCTACGACCTCGCGCCGTCGCAGGAGGTGGGGACGCTGGCCGCTGACCCGAACCCGGTGCCGGTCGTGGACAACCGGCCGACGTCGTACGACGCCGTCTGGTCCGGGCTCACGCCGGACAACCGCTACCTGGGGCTGTTCGAGTACGACGGGGCCCTCGCCCCGACGTTCCTCACCGTCGACACGGGCGTGAGCACGCCCGAGCCTGCGCCGGAACCGGCGACACCCTAGACACGGGCGGACACGGCGGGGGGGACCATCCTCAAGAGGTCGCCCCCGCCTCGTCGTGCTCGGGGTCGTGCTCGGGGTCCCGCTCCGCGGCCGCCGGCTCGGGGGAGCGGCGCAGCTTGCGCCGTTCGTCCCAGGCCAGGTAGCCGAACCCGAACACCGCGAGCGCTCCGAAGAACCACCACTGCAGGCCGTAGAAGAAGTGCGGCCCGTTCGACAGGTCCGGGGTCTCCGCGTGCACCAGGCGCTCGCGGGGGGCGGGCGACTCTCGCTCCGCGTCGACGAAACCGCCGTACACCGGCCGGTCGAGCGCGCTCCCGATGGCGCGGCTGGACACCGCCCGCGTGGAGCCGTCGGTGACCGTGGTGGCGTCGCCGGTGGCGTCCGCGCGCACCCAGCCGACGACCGTCACCTCGCCGTCGGGGGGCGGGGGGACCTAGGGGGGAGTCGGGGCCGAGTTAACCGGGGCGACCCCACCGCGGTAGAACAGACGCAGCGGCCCGCCCCGCCCGGGCGTGTGGGGGGGGT
>JBQCEF010000562.1:0-3251 GCA_051960495.1 Nocardioides sp.
GCGGTGTGGCGGCGCAGCTTCGCGAGCGCCCCGCGATCCGAGGGGTCGGCGATCCACGCCAGGTAGAGGTCGTCCAGGCGCTGTGCGGACTCCGCGTCGATGCCGGAGTCGACGAGCTGCTGGAGCGCCTTGCCCGAGGCGGCTGCGACTGCCGGGGCGGGCTCGCGGTCGACGGTGCCGAGCACGCCGGCGACGCTCGCCTGTGCCGCCTGCTGCCGGTCGAGGCCGTCACCGAGGTGGTAGACAGCGGTGAGAAGGGCGAGCTCGGCAAGGGCAACAAGCACGGTGACCGCGACGGCGCCGGAGAGCCGGGACCGCGCGGAAGCACGCTCTGCCATCACCACCCCTGTCAGCGCCCCACCGGTTCACATTCGAACAAAAGGTATCCGTTGCGGCGCTGCCTCCCCGGGCAACGCGCCCAAGCGTGGAGGGGGGCCCTGGGTCAAATTTCGGGCGGTTTCGCCCGTCTTCAGGGCCGCGGCTGCCCCAGCGCCCGCACCGCCCGTTCGATCGCCGGGCGCGGGTCGAGTGCAGGGTCGACGGTGAGCCGGTGCAGCAGCAAGCCGTCCCCGAGGGCCATCAGAGCCCGGGTCGCCGGCCCCGGGTCGCCGATGCCGGCGGCGCCCACGAGGTGCTCGGTCCACCGCTCGAACTCGCGACGCTGGTGCCGCAGCGGCTCGCCGAGCTGCGGGTCGCCGGCGAGCTCGAGGAAGAGGGCGTAGCGGGCGCGGGTGCGTGTCGCGAACGGCCCGCTCTGCAGCTCGACCACCGTGCACAGCCCGTCGATCAGGTCCTCGACGCCGGAGATCGCGGGCATCGCGGCCGGGTCGAAGTCGGCGCGCTCGTGCTCGGCGATCCAGTCCACGACTCCTTCCAGCAGCGCTCGGCGGGTGCGGAACCAGTTCGACGTCGACCCAGGGGGGAGCCTGGCGCGGTCATCGACCCGGGCATGGCTCAGCGCGCGCACGCCCCTCGTGCCGAGCACTTCCACGGCCGCCGCGAGCGCGCGATCCCGGGTAGCCGCCGGCATCGACAAACCCCCTTCCGCGAGGTCTACTAGAAACATAGTACCGCTGCGACGAGGAGGTCGCCGATGGCCACGCCCGAGCCCCGCAACACCCGCTCCATCCCTGCCGCGGCCTGGTCGCCGGCGCTGCCACCGGCCCCCGGCTTCGACCACGTCGTCGTGGAGACGCCCGGCCTGCGGACCCACCTCGCCACCATCGGTGAGGGCGAACCGGTCGTGCTCCTGCACGGTTTCCCCCAGCACTGGTGGCAGTGGCGCGCCGTCGCCCCGGTGATCGCCGCGCGTGGCTACCGGGTGCTGTGTCCCGACCTGCGTGGGGCCGGGTGGACCGTCGCCGACGATCCGCGCATCGAGCGCGAGACCCGGCTGCACGACCTGCTCGCGCTGTTCGACGTCCTCGGCATCGAGCGTGCCCATGTCGTCTCCCACGACATGGGCGTCCTGACCGCGATGCAGCTGAGCTACGACCACCCCGACCGAGTCCGCACCGCGGTGCAGCTCTCGGTGCCGCCGGGATCCATGACGTTCAGCCCGAGGATCCTCCCCGGCTTCCGGCACCTGCCTCCGTTCATCTGGCACCGGGCGGGCGCCTCGTTGCGCGGTGTCTTCTCCGAGGAGTACGTCGCCCGGCCGATCCCGGACGAGGTCGTCGACGCTCATCTCGCCCCGATGCGCCGACCGGACATCGACGGCGCGGTGCGTCCGCTCACCCGGGGCATGATCCTGCCCGAAGGCATGCGCATGGCCACGGGCGTCTATCGCCGTCGGCGGCTCACCGTGCCGACCCTCGTCGTGCTCGGCCGTCGCGACCGGCCCTGGACCGAGGACGTGATGGCACGTGTCTGTCGCCGCCCCGACCGGTACGCCGACCACCTCGAGTTCGCCTACGTCGACGACGCAGCGCACTTCCTCACCGACGACGCTCCGGGCGCCGTCGCCGACCTGGCACTCGGCTGGTTCGCGGGGGCCTAGGAGCGGGTGGAGAGCACCTGGATGACCGTCTCGCCCGAGCACTGTGCCGACTCGCGGATCGCCCACCGGCCGCGGAACCCACCGCCGGACCACTCCGCCTCGGCGTCGTGCTCCTCGGTCTCGCCCTTCTCCACCTCGAAGCCGGCGTCCGCGACGGGGCCGTTGAGGAAGGCCAGCACGTCCTGGAACGGGGCCGAGCTGACCGCCGTGACGATCGTCCCGTCCGCACCGCGGTCCTCGGTGTGGAACACCGTGGTCTGCGGCGGGAAGGGCCAGTCCTCCGGGAAGCCGTCGCCGTAGGGCGTCGGGGCGGGCGAGGCGTCGGCCCGGCAGGTGGTCTGGTCGGCGGCCTGGGCGAGGTCGTGCTCGGCCTGCCGCTCCTCCGCGCTCTCGCAGCCGCTCAGGGCGCCGGCGACCAGGGCCGCGGCGCCGACCAGCGCCGCGGCCCTGCGTCCGATGCTCATCGGGTGATCGTATCCACGAGCTTGTTGTCGGACTCGTCGTCCTCGGCGATCGCGTTCTGCGGGTCGGTGACCGCGGTGATCGTGTGGGACTTGGCCCCCGACGCCTTCCAGGAGACGGTGAGGGTTCGGACCTCGCCGGGCGCGAAGTCCGTCGCCGGGGTGAGCGCGACCTGCTTGCGGCCGTCGAACACCTGCGTCTGCGCCGCACTGACCGCCGTGGTGCCGGTGTTCTCCACCAGCATCGTCGCGGTGAAGGTCCGGTCACTGTTCGCCGTCACGTCGAGGCTGCTGAGCGTGAGGTTGGTCGTCGCCGGGTCGTAGGCCGAGAACAGCGTCATACCGTCGCTCTGCCGGGCGATGGTCGCGTAGGCGTCGCGGCCGTTCTGCGACGGGTCGCTGACGCAGGCGTCGATGCAGCCGTCGGCGTAGCCGACCAGGATCCGGCCGTGGTCGTCGGTCGTCACGTCCATGAAGTCCAGCAGGTTGCGGTCCTCGCCGCAGGTCGTGCCACCGGTGCAGATGGAGCCGCGCTGGACCGGGTCGTTCGGGGTCGCGTCGCTGGTCTGCCACGTCTTGCCGCCGTCGTAGGTGGTGGAGACGTAGAGGTGCCAGACGCCCTTGAAGTTGGCGGTGTCCTGGTAGTTGCCCGGCTCGGGGGTGCCGAGGTAGGCGAAGGCGGCGCGGTCGTCGTCGCCGGCGACCACCGTCGGGAAGACGGCGTTCTGGATGTCGAACTCGCTACCGACCGGCTGGTTGTGCTGCCAGGTCGCGCCCTTGTCGGTGCTCGT
>JBQCEF010000563.1:0-2225 GCA_051960495.1 Nocardioides sp.
GCCTGTGGTCCGTCGACCTCTACTGCGAGGAGGGCCACGCGCCCTACGACCGCGTCGCGCTGACGTCGTACTTCTCCGGGCGGACGCCGCAGGACCTGCTGCTCGGGGAGGGTGGCCTCGCAGAGGACCCGCTGGTCACGGTGCATCTCGGGAGCACCGTGACCGGGATCGACACGGCCGCGCGCTCACTGCGGGTGAGCACCGTCGACGGCGAGCGCACCGAGGCGTACGACGCACTGGTGCTCGCCACCGGGTCGTCGGCGTTCGTGCCTCCGGTGGCCGGTGCGGACCTGCCGGGTTCGTTCGTCTACCGCACGATCGAGGACGTCCAGCAGCTCGAGACGTGGGTGGCCGAACGGGCCGGCAGCGTTCGCGGGGTCGTCGTCGGTGGGGGTCTGCTCGGACTGGAGGCTGCCGGTGCTCTGCACGGCTTGGGGGTGTTGACGACGGTGGTCGAGTTCGCCGACCGGCTGATGCCGCTCCAGGTCGACGACGGCGGCGGCGAGGCGCTGCGCCGGATCGTGGAGGGGATGGGGGTCGCGGTGCTGACCTCGGCAGCGAGCTCCGCGCTGCACGCCGGGGCGGACGGTGCGGTGACCTCGATGGAGCTCGCCGACGGCACCCTGCTCGACGCCGACGTGGTCGTCTTCGCGACCGGTGTCCGCCCGCGCGACGAGCTCGCCCGCGAGGCCGGGCTGGTGATCGGGCAGCGCGGCGGCGTCGTCGTCGACGACGGCTGCAGGGTCTCGACAGGCTCGAGCGGCGGGAGCGACGACGTGTACGCCGTGGGCGAGGTCGCCTGCATCCAGGGCCGCACCTGGGGTCTGGTCGGACCGGGCTACACGATGGCCGAGGTCGTGGTCGACCGGTTGCTCGGTGGCGTCGCGACGTTCCCCGGTGCCGACACCTCGACCAAGCTCAAGCTGCTCGGCGTCGACGTGGCCTCGTTCGGTGATGCCTTCGGCCTCGCGCCGGGCAGCCTCGAGGTCGTCTACGCCGACCCGATCGCCGGGGTCTACAAGAAGCTCGTGATGTCGGACGACGCCACGACGTTGCTCGGAGGCGTCCTGGTCGGGGACGCGAGCGCCTACGCCTCGTTGCGCCCGATGCTCGGCACCGAGCTGGGCTCGGACCCGAACGCGTGGCTGCTGCCCGAGGGGACGGGCGCGCCGGCCACCGGGGAGCTCGCGGATGCGGCGAACGTGTGCTCGTGCAACAACGTCACCGCCGGCACGATCCGCGATGCGGTGCGCAACGGGGGATGCGGCGACCTGGGTGCGGTCAAGGCCTGCACCAGAGCGGGTACCAGCTGCGGCTCCTGCCTGCCGTTGGTCAAGCAGCTGATGACCGGCGAGCTGGAGAAGTCGGGCGTCACGGTCAGCAACGCGCTCTGCGAGCACTTCGAGTTCAGCCGGGCCCAGCTCTTCGACATCATCTCGGTGACCGGCCTGCGCAGCTTCTCGGAGATCATCGGCCAGCACGGCACCGGCCGCGGCTGCGACATCTGCCGACCGGTGATCGCCTCGATCCTCGCCTCGCTCGGCACCGGGCACGTGCTGGACGCCGACCAGGCCCGGCTCCAGGACACCAACGACCACGTGATGGCCAACCTGCAGAAGGACGGCACCTACTCCGTCGTACCCCGCGTGCCGGCCGGTGAGATCACCCCGGAGGGCCTGATCGCGATCGGGCAGGTCGCGCAGGACTTCGGGCTGTACACGAAGATCACCGGCGGTCAGCGGATCGACCTCTTCGGTGCCCGCCTCGAGCAGCTCCCGGAGATCTGGAAGCGCCTGGTCGACGCCGGCTTCGAGTCGGGGCACGCCTACGGCAAGGCGCTGCGCACGGTGAAGTCGTGCGTGGGGTCGACGTGGTGCCGCTACGGCGTGCAGGACTCGGTGGGGATGGCCGTGGAGCTCGAGCTGCGCTACCGGGGGCTGCGGTCGCCGCACAAGCTCAAGCTCGGCGTCTCGGGGTGCGCGCGTGAGTGTGCGGAGGCGCGTGGCAAGGACGTCGGCGTGATCGCCACCGACAAGGGCTGGAACCTGTACGTCGGCGGCAACGGCGGGTTCACCCCGCGGCACGCCCAGCTGTTCGCCGAGGACCTCGACTCCGAGACGCTGATCCGCACCATCGACCGGTTCCTGATGTACTACGTGCGCACCGCCGACCGCCTGCAGCGCACGGCTCCCTGGGTGGAGGCCCACGAGGGTGGGCTGGAGGCG
>JBQCEF010000564.1:0-4016 GCA_051960495.1 Nocardioides sp.
GACGTGCCTGTGGCCGACCTCGCCTCAACGGTTGTCAAGGGGCTCGTCGAGCGCACCGCCCTCACCTCGGGAGACGTCGACGACGTCATCTTCGGCCAGGGCTACCCCAACGGCGAGGCGGCGGCGCTGGGTCGGGTCGCGGCACACGACGCCGGCCTGGACGTGACGGTCCCCGGCTTGCAAGTCGATCGGCGCTGCGGCTCCGGCCTCCAGGCGGTCGCGATGGCGGCCATGCAGGTGCAGACCGGCGTCAGTCACCTCGTCATCGCAGGTGGCGCCGAGAGCATGAGCCAGGCGGAGTTCTACGCCCCGAACATCCGCTGGGGCGTGCGCGGCGCGGCGGTGGAGCTGCATGACCGTCTCGCGCGGCCCCGGGTCAACTCCGGAGGACACCGGTTCCCCGTGGAGGGCGGCATGATCGAGACCGCCGAGAACCTGCGACGTGAGTACGACATCTCTCGAGAGGAGCAGGATCTCCTCGCTTACACCTCGCACCAGCGTGCGGTCCGAGCGATCGAGGAGGGCCGCTTCGACACCGAGACGGTACCCGTAACGATCCCGGCGACCCGGAAGACGCCTGAGCACCAGGTCACTCGCGACGAGCACCCGCGCCCGGATGTCACCCCGGAAAAGCTCGCCGCGCTACGCACGATCCGCGGCGAGATTGATCCGAGCGCCACGGTGACAGCCGGCAATGCCAGCGGACAGAACGACGGGGGCGCCGCGTGCATCGTGACAACGCCGGAAGGGGCTGATCGTCTTGGACTGCGACCCCTGGCGCGTTTCGTCGCCTGGTCCGTCGCCGGCGTGGAGCCCGAGCGCATGGGTATCGGCCCAGTGCCGGCGGTCGCGCGGCTTTTCGAGCGCACCGGCCTCACCATGGGCGACGTGGACCTGATCGAGCTCAACGAGGCGTTCGCCGCTCAGGCTCTGGCGGTGACCCGCGAGTGGGGGTTCAGCGACACGGACTTCGAGCGGCTCAACGTCAACGGGTCAGGTATCTCGCTGGGTCACCCGATCGGCGCCACGGGAGGCCGCATCCTCGCCACACTGCTTCACGAGATGGAGCGACGTGAGGCGCGCTACGGCCTGGAGACGATGTGCATCGGCGGCGGCCAGGGCATCGCTGCCCTCTTCGAGCGGTGGGCATGATGCTGCCGGCGAATACCTTCCACGACCGCGTCGCCGTCGTCACCGGAGGCAGCTCAGGCATCGGCGAGGCTATCGCGACCGAGCTGGCCGACCTCGGTGCGACCGTCGTCATCCTGGGGCGGTCCGAGGAGCGACTGGACACCGCCTGCAAGCGCATCTCGTCTCGTGGGGCCACCGTCCGCGGGCACGCTCTGGACGTCCGAGACAGGGAAGCGGTCGAGGCTGCCGTCGCGGACGTCGTCACCGAGTTCGGTCGCGTCGACCACCTGGTGAACAACGCCGCCGGCAACTTCCGGGTGCCCCCCGAGCAGATGAGTCCGAATGCGTGGAACGCGGTCGTCCGGATCGTGCTCGACGGCACCTGGCACTGCACCCAGGCGGTCGGCCGGCACCTCATCGAGCGCGCTGCGGGAGGGTCGGTGCTCAACATCGGATCGACGATGGCGTTCCAAGGCGGTCCGGACACGGTGCACTCCGCCAGCGCGAAGGCCGGTGTGATGGCGATGACCAAGTCGCTGGCCGGCGCCTGGGGGAAGCATGGCATCCGTCTCAACGTCCTGGTGCCGGGCATGACCGAAGGCACGGGCGGCGTCCAGGCGCTCCATCGCGATGAGAAGGATTACGAAACTGCGCTGGCGCGGATTCCCCTGGGCCGCATGGGCACCAAGCAGCAGATTGCGCACGCGGCTTCCTACCTCCTCAGCGACTACGCCGCATACGTCACCGGAACGACGTTGGTGATGGACGGCGGACGCTCATTGGGGAGCCTTTGACGCGAGCCCACAGGTGTGCGCCTGGTCAGGTGTGTCGCCGTACCGGGTCTGATCTCGCCCGGTCTGCCTAAACGTCCGGTGGCGCCGCCGCCGGGTCGCTGAGCTCGAAGAAGTCCCGGGTGGTGAAGCCGAACATCGAGGCGACGAGGTTGGACGGGAAGGTCCGCACACGCGTGTTCAGGGCCCGAACGTTGCCGTTGTAGAACCGGCGTCCGGCAGCGATCCGGTCCTCGGTGTTGGTCAGCTCGCGCTGCAGGTGCAAGAAGTTGGTCGCCGCCTTGAGGTCCGGGTAGCCCTCGGCGACCGCGACGAGCTGGTTGACCGCGGCGCCGAGCTCCTCCTCGTAGGGCCGGCGCACCCCGGGCGTGTCGGGCCGGTGCTGCTCGGCGGCGGCACGGGCATCGGTCACGCGTGCGAGGACGGCCGCCTCGTGGGCGGCGTACCCCTTCACGGTCTCGACCAGGTTCGGGATCAGGTCGTGCCGGCGCTGGAGCTCGACGTCGACCTGGCTCCACGACTCCTTGACCAGCACGGTCTGGGACACGAACCGATTGTAGGAGACGACGAACCACAGCAGCAGCAGGAGCAGCAGCCCGCCTAGGGCGAGCAGTACGACGGTGGGCGGGGTCATGCCGTGCCCTCCTGGCCGGCGGTGCCGGCGGGCGGCAGGCCGTACTGCTGCCGCACGAAGTCCGGGACCGCATCGAGCACGCCGTCGATCACGGCGAGCCGGCGGTCGATGTCGGTGACGTCGTGGCGACCGGGCTCGACGGCGAGGATCCAGCCCTGCTGGATCTTCCAGCCGACGTCGCGGGTGAGCAGCAGCCGCTCCATCAGCCTCGGGTGGAGGATGTCGTAGGCGAAGCGGCGGTCCGCGGAGACGACGGTGAACGCGCGGTTGAACTCCTCGGACTCGAGCTGGATGTCGCGGTTGGTGAGCTTGCCGATCGCCCGTCCGAAGAACCCCTCCGGGCTCACCTCGAGCGCTGGGAACCCGTCCGCGGTGCGGAGCGCAAGAACCGAGAACCAGTGCGACACCTCGCGGCTCGTGGTGTGTCCTTGAGCGTCGGTGGAGGTCTCGGTGGTGTGGTAGAGGTAGTCGAACCCGACGAAATCCCGGCCGTCGTGCACGCCCGTGAGGATGTTGTGCGCCTGGCGGTTGTGACCCCGGCCGAAGGGCGAGCCGCCGAAGTAGCCGGCCCAGGCGTCGTCGCGGCGGGTGTAGCGCCAACCGCGTGACGCCGCGACCCGCTGCAACAGCTCGCGCCGCTTCTTCTCGGCCAGGAACCCCAGCACCGCGACGAGGACCACGACGGCGACACCGACGACGAAGAGCACCGGCAGCAGTGAGGAGTCCACCGGACGAGAGTAGGTGGCCGCGGCCGTGAGGAGGCGCCGAGTCGGCGGTGTGGCGTGCGAGAAGCCGGCGGGTCAGCGTGCGGGCAGGAGCACGCAGCGCCCGGCCGCCGGGCTGCACCGCGCCATCCGGTCCCCGCTCCCGCCGTCGGCTGGGCCGCCCGCAGGCGTCACCGTCGCGACCAGGTAGTCGTCGTCCTCCCACGCCCACTGCGCCACCCGGAAGTCCCAGCCCTCGGGGGCGCTCAGGGCGGCCTGGCCGCTGCCGTCGACGCGTTGCACGTCCAGCGTCGTCACGGTGGTGACCTCGCCGCCGAGGGTCCCGGGCGGCAGCCACGCCAGCCAGGTGCCGGCGCGGCTCACCGCGAGCGAGTCGTAAGCCGGCACCGAGGCCTTCGCGGTGAGCTCGCCGGCGTCGGAGAGGTCGGCCAGGAACGGCTCGCCCTCCCTGCTGTCGGCGCCGCGGGTGCCGACGATCCCGGCCGGCGTGGCGGCGAGGACCTGCACGCCCGGCGCGGTCGCGGTCAGGTCCACAGGTTCGCCACCGCCGACGACGAGCGGTCGCCACAGCACCGCGGTGCGGCTGCCCTGCGCGATCACCTGCCCGTCGTCGGTCACCGCACGGACGGTGACCAGGCTGCCGTCCTGACGGTCCCCGAGGTCCACCAGGACCGACCCGAGACCCTCCCCGTCCGGCCGCGTGTCGAAGCCGGTGAGCAGGCCGTCCTGACCGTT
>JBQCEF010000565.1:0-2555 GCA_051960495.1 Nocardioides sp.
ATCGGCGCGCAGACCCTGCACGCGACCGGCTACGCCATGGGCATGCAGCGCGACGGCGTGGTCGGCACCGGCGACCCGGACCGCGACGCCGCCGTGGTGGCCTACTTCGGTGACGGCGCCAGCAGCCAGGGCGACGTCAACGAGGCGTTCATCTTCGCGGCCTCCTACAACGCGCCGGTCGTGTTCTTCTGCCAGAACAACCAATGGGCGATCTCCGAGCCGATCGAGCGCCAGTCGCGGATCCCGCTCTACCAGCGAGCCCTCGGCTTCGGCTTCCCCGGCGTCCGGGTGGACGGCAACGACGTGCTCGCGACGTACGCCGTGACGCAGGCGGCCCTGCAGCGCGCCCGGGAGGGCCAGGGCCCGACGTTCGTGGAGGCCTACACCTACCGGATGGGTGCCCACACCACCACCGACGACCCGACCCGCTACCGGCTGTCGTCCGACGTGGAGAACTGGAAGCTCAAGGACCCGATCGCGCGGGTGAAGGTCTACCTCACCCGCAACGGCCTCGCCGACCAGGCGTTCTTCGACGACATCGAGGCCGAGGCCGAGAAGCTCGGCGAGCACCTGCGCGAGGGCTGCAAGGCGCTGCCCGAGCCGCACATCCTCGACGTGTTCGACAACGTCTACGCCGAGCAGACCGACGAGCTGCGGATCCAGCGCGACGGCATGGCCGCCTACCTGGACAGCTTCGAGCACGAGGGGGCTTCCCGATGAGCAAGATCACCCTGGCCAAGGGCCTCAACGCCGGCCTCCGCAAGGCGATGGAGGACGACCCGAAAGTCCTCATCATGGGCGAGGACGTCGGCAAGCTCGGCGGCGTCTTCCGGATCACCGACGGCCTGCAGAAGGACTTCGGCGAGGACCGGGTCATCGACTCCCCGCTCGCCGAGTCCGGCATCCTCGGCACCGCGGTCGGCCTGGCGATGCGCGGCTACCGCCCCGTGTGCGAGATCCAGTTCGACGGGTTCGTCTACCCCGCCTACGACCAGATCGTCAGCCAGGTCGCGAAGATCCACTTCCGCAGCCAGGGCAAGGTCAAGATGCCCATCGTCATCCGGATCCCGTTCGGTGGCGGCATCGGCGCGGTGGAGCACCACTCCGAGAGCCCGGAGGCGCAGTTCGCGCACACCCCGGGTCTGAAGGTCGTGGCCTGCTCCAACCCCGTCGACGGCTACTGGATGATCCAGCAGGCGATCAAGTGCGACGACCCGGTCGTCTTCCTCGAGCCCAAGCGGCAGTACCACGCCGATAAGGCCGAGCTCGACGAGGCCGCAACGCCGCAGCCGCTGTTCACCTCCCGCGTCGTCCGCGAGGGCACCGACCTCACGCTGCTCGCCTACGGCCCGATGGTGAAGACCTGCATGCAGAGCGCGGAGGCCGCCGCGGCCGACGGGCAGAGCATCGAGGTCATCGACCTGCGCACGCTCTCGCCGCTCGACATGGGCCCGGTCTTCGAGTCGGTCCGCAAGACCGGCCGCGCGGTCGTGGCTCACGAGGCGCACGTCAACCTCGGCATGGGATCGGAGGTCGCAGCCCGGATCACCGAGGAGTGCTTCTACTCCCTGGAGGCCCCGGTGCTGCGCGTGGGCGGCTTCGACACGCCGTACCCGCCGAGCCGCATCGAGGAGGAGTGGCTCCCCGACCTCGACCGGGTGCTCGACGCCGTGGACCGCTCGCTCGCCTACTGACGCTCGGCTGGTCGAGCCTGTCGAGACCCCCAAGGAGAACTTCTGTGAACGAGTACAAGCTCCCCGACGTCGGGGAAGGTCTCACCGAGGCCGAGATCGTCAGCTGGAAGGTCAAGGTCGGCGACGTCATCAAGGTCAACGACATCGTGGTCGAGATCGAGACCGCGAAGTCGCTGGTCGAGCTGCCGTCGCCCTACGCCGGCACCATCCAGGCCCTCCTCGTCGAGGAGGGCCAGACGGTGGCCGTCGGTACGCCGATCATCCGCATCGGCGAGGGCGCGGAGTCCCCGGTGGTTGAGGAGGGCGCGCCGCCCGTGACGGAATCCCGTCTCGAAACCGCCCCGGCGACCGAGATCGACATGTCCAACCCGGCCGCGACCGGCGGTGGCGAGAACCAGACGCTGGTCGGCTACGGCCCGCGCGAGGGCGCCTCGAAGCGCCGTGCCCGCAAGGCCGCCGCACCGGACAGCCCGGCGGGTGCCGGCGCCCAGCAGCAGGTCCAGGGCGCCTTCGCACCGGGCGGCGCAGCGGCCGTCGAGGTCGAGGACCGCGACGAGCCGGCCGTGCCCGCCACCCCCGCAGCGCACTCCGGCGCGGCCCCGGCCGCCACCCGGGTGCTCGCCAAGCCCCCGGTGCGCAAGCTGGCCAAGGACCTCGGTGTCGACCTCCGGTCGCTGACGCCGAGCGGTCCGGACGGCACGGTGACCCGTGAGGACGTCCAGGCCGCGGCCGGCGGCGCGGCGGCAGGCGCCGGGACGTCATACGAGTCGGAGGCTATAGGCCTCCAGGCGTATGACGTTGCGCCGGGACGCCGCGGTGAGCGGGAGACGCGCGAGCCGATCAAGGGCGTCCGCAAGATGA
>JBQCEF010000566.1:0-10246 GCA_051960495.1 Nocardioides sp.
GGGTCCGGCCCGACCCGGAGGACGAGCGGCGTACCGTGGTCGAGCTGGCCGGTCTCGACCGCAGCTCCGGGGGCGACCTCGACGCCGAGATCGACGAGCTGGAGCGCCGGCTGCGCTCCGGCAGCACGCACGACACCCCTGAGGAGACCTGAGTGAGCACCGCGGACTTCACCGCCTTCTCCAACAACGCGATCATGTTCGCCTCGATCGTCTACGTGCTGGCGTTCCTCGCGCACGTCGTCGAGTGGAGCGCGGCCCGGTCGGCCGCACCGGCACGCCGTACGACGGTGCCGGCGACGGAGGCCGCGACCGGCGCCGCCACCTCGGGAGCCGTCGCCACCCGGACCGGCCCGGACGCGACCGACGCCGCCGAGGCAGACGCGACCGCCGCGGCCACGGCCGCCGAGAAGGTCGACAAGTGGGGCCGGATCGGCGTGGCGCTCACGGTCGTCGCGGTGCTGCTCCACGCAGCCGGGCTGGTCTCGCGCGGTCTCGGGTCGGACCCGATCCGGGTGCCCTGGGGCAACATGTACGAGTTCACCCTGGCCGGGGCGTTCGGCGTCAGCCTGATGTACCTGATCCTCGGCCGGCGCCACCACCTGCGCTGGATGGGCCTGCCGGTGACCGGCTTCGAGGTCGTCGTGCTCATGCTCGCCGTGCTGCTGCTCTACGTGCCGGCCGGCCCGCTCGTGCCCGCGCTGCACTCCTACTGGCTGGTGATCCACGTGATGGCGGCGGTCGTCGCCTCCGGGGCGTTCGCGGTCGGGGCGATCGCGTCGCTGCTGTTCCTGGTCAAGGACCGCGCCCTGCAGCGGGGCGAGCTGCGGGCCGGCAGCTACCTGGAGCGGCTCCCCGAGCCCTCGGTGCTCGACCGGGTCTCCTACCGGCTGCACGCCTTCGGGTTCCCGATCTGGACGTTCGCGGCGCTCGTCGCCGGCCCGATCTGGGCGGAGTACGCCTGGGGCAGCTACTGGAACTGGGACCCCAAGGAGGTGTGGGCATTCATCACCTGGGTGATCTACGCGGCCTACCTCCACGCCCGGGCGACCGCGGGGTGGCGCGGCAAGGCGGCCGCGGTGATCGCGCTGATCGGGTTCGCGAGCCTGCTGTTCAACTTCGTCGGGATCAACTTCTTCTTCGGCGCCGGGAGCATGCACTCCTACGCCGGCAAGTAGCCCGGCGGGGAGCCGCGCCGGCCCCGCGTCCCAGGTAAGCCCGGTACGCACGCGCACGGTCCGGCCAGCGTGCATCTCGGGCTTAACCAGCCGGGCCTGATCAGCCCTGAACAGCCCGACTGCTCAGCCGGCCTCGGGCTCGTCCTTCGGGGCGTCGCGCTGCTCGCGGCGGCGCCGGCGCTCGAGGTCGCGCAGGAAGTCCGGGTCGTCGTCGGGGGCCAGCGGCCTGCGGGGAGCGGGACGGCTCGGCGGCGGCTGGGGGGCCCGGCGCGCGCGGCGCAGCTCGAGCAGCCGCAGGACGCCGTACACCACCAGGGCGAACAGTGCGACGAGGAGGACGGCCTTACCCACGAGACCAGGGTAGGCCGCTGCGCCAAGTCGCGCGCGACTACGCTGAGGACGTGAAGGAGTTCGCCCTCTACACCCTCGCCCGCCTCGGCCTGTTCGCCGCGTCCTACGCCCTCGTGGTGGGGATCTACCTGCTCGTGACCGGCGGTCACCAGGTGCCGGTGCTCTGGCCGCTGCTGCTCGCGGCGGTGATCTCCTCGGTGGCCTCGGCGACCATGCTCAAGGGCCTGCGGGCCCGGTTCGCCGCGGTGATCGACCGGCGGGCGCAGGCGGCGTCGAGCCGGTTCGAGGAGATCCGCGCCAAGGAGGACCAGGACTGAGGATGCCGTCAGCGCTGGGCGACCGGGGTCGGCGTGCCCGCGCCGACCGCGGCCCTGGCCGCCGCGTAGCGGTAGCGCTGCATCCGCCGGTCGCCGCGGGGCAGCGGGTCCAGCGCGACCATCTTCCAACCGCGGTCCTCGAGCACCCGGAACCGGTCCGGCTCGCGGGCGACCGCCTCGAGGACCGGCATCAGGCCGCGCGCGGTGATCGCGGCGGACGCCACGTCGAGGAGCGCGGTGCCGATCCCCTCGCCGCGCACCCGCGGCCGGACGAAGAACCGGGACACGCAGGCCAGCTCCGCGGGCTCGTGGCCGGTCACCTCGCGCCACCGCAACGCTTCGCGGGTGTCGCCGGTGACCCGGGAGATCGCGACGTGGCCGAGGATCTCGCCGAGCTCCTCGGCCACCCAGGCGTCGAGCACGCTGTCGTCGGCCAGCCACCGGCGCGGTGCGTCGGGCCACTGCTCGGGATAGTTGTCGGCGTAGTGGACGACGTGCATCAAGCGTGCGCACGCGCCGAGATCCCTGCTGCGGCGTCCTCGGATCTGCATGCGGTCCACGATAGGACGAGAGCCAAGACGCGCCAGGAGGATCGATGCTGAACCACCGGGTCGAGGGAACGGGGCCGGCCGTCGTGCTGCTGCACGCCGGAGTCGCCGACCTGCGGATGTGGGACGCCCCGGCGGCGGTCCTGGCCGAGCAGCACACCGTGGTCCGGTGCGACCTGCGCGGCTTCGGCGGCTCGGACCTGGCGGGTGCGTCGTACTCCGATCCCGAGGACGTGCTGGCCCTGCTCGACCGGCTCGGGGTCGAGCGGTTCGCGCTCGTCGGGGCGTCGTACGGCGGCTGGGTTGCGCTCCAGGTCGCGAGCGCGGCACCGGAGCGGGTCGAGGGGCTGGTGCTGCTGGCGCCGCCGGCCGAGCTGGTGGAGCCCGACCCGCGACTGCGCGAGCTGTGGGCCGAGGAGGGGCGGCTCGTCGACGCGGGCGACCTCGAGGGCGCCACCGAGCTCACGGTGCGGAGCTGGCTCGGGCCGGAGGTCGGCGACGACGCGCGTGAGCTCGTCCGGACGATGCAGCGCCGGGCCTACGAGCTGCAGATCCCCGCCGGCGAGGTGGAGAACCGCGAGCTCCCGGTGGAGCCCGCCCGGCTGGCGATGCCGACCCGGATCCTGATCGGCGGCCACGACCTGCCGTTCTTCGTCGAGACGGCCCGCGAGCTCGCCCGCCTGCTGCCGGACGCGGAGCTGGTCGAGCTGCCCTGGGCGGGGCACCTGCCCACGCTGGAGCGGCCCGACGAGGGGATCCGGCTGCTCACCGAGGCGCTGGCGGCCGTCCGGACCACGTGAGCGTGGCGCTGCCGGACGACGCATCCGCCCAGTCGCCGGCGAGCTCCAGCACGGCCAACGCCGAGGTCGGCATCGTCGCCCACTCGCCGGTGAGCAGCTCCAGCAGGTCCTCGAGGCCCGGGTTGTGGCCGACCAGGGCGACCGTCCGAGCCCGTCCCGGGAGCCCGCGGACCACCTCGAGCAGCTCCTCGGCCGAGGCGGCGTAGACCCGCTCGTCGACGCGGGTCGCGACGTCGCCCAGCTGGGCGGCGACGAGCTCCCACGTGCTGCGCGCCCGCACCGCCGGGGAGACCACCGCGAGGTCGAGCGGGTCGAGGTGCTCGCGGATCCACAGGCCGGCCTCGGGAGCCTGCCGCCGTCCGCGCGGCGCCAGCGTCCGCTCCCGGTCCGGGAGGCCGTGCGACCAGTCGGACTTGGCGTGCCGGACGAGCACCAGCGTGCGGGCGACCATGGTCAGGTGAACGCGATGCCGAGGAACAGCCCGGCGGCGTAGAGGATCTCGGCCACCCCCACCTGCTGCAGCACCGGGATCAGCGCCCGCCCGTCGGCGCCGGAGAGGACCGACCGGGTCGCGGGGACCGCCGTCGCGAGGAACGCCAGACCGAGCAGCGCCAGTGGTCCGGTCTCGAGCGCCATGCCGACGAGCATGACCACCGCGGCGGCCATGAGGAAGCCGAAGAGGTAGCGGGTCTGCTCGTCGCCGAGCACCACGGCGAGGGTGCGCTTGCCGACCTCCCGGTCGGTGGGGATGTCGCGCAGGTTGTTGGCGACGAGGATCGCGCAGGCCAGCGCGCCGGTGCCGGCCGCGGCGTACCACGCGGCGAGCGGGGCGGTACCGGTCTGGACGTACGTCGTGCCGACGACCGCGACGAGCCCGAAGAACACGAACACCATCACCTCGCCGAGCCCCCGGTAGCCGTAGGGCGAGCGGCCGCCGGTGTAGTACCAGGCCGCCGCGACGGCGACCGCCCCGACGAGCACCAGCCACCACGCCGAGGTGAGCGCGAGGACCAGCCCGGCGACGGCGGCGACGCCGAAGGCGAGGAACGCCGCCCGCTTCACCGCCGCGGCCTCGGCGACACCGGAGCCGACGAGCCGCAGCGGGCCGACCCGGTCGGCGTCGGTGCCGCGCACCCCGTCGGAGTAGTCGTTGGCGTAGTTGACCCCGACCTGCAGCGCGAGGGCCACCACCAGCGCGAGCAGCGCCTTCCACCACACGGCGCCGTCCTCGTGCGCGGCGACCGCCGTGCCGGCGAGGACCGGTGCCACCGCGGCGGGGAGCGTGCGCGGCCGGGCGCCGGCCAGCCACTGGTCAGGGGTTGCCATGAGCAGGGATTCTCGCAGGCATAGCGTGGGTCATCGTGAGCAGCCTCCACCCGGTGCAGGGCACCCCCGCCGAGGTCCTCGACCTGCTGCGGCGATGGAACGACGCGGATCCCGAACCGGCACCACTGGTGATCGCGACCTCCGGGAGCACCGGCGAGCCCAAGCACGTCGTGCTGTCCCGCGCGGCGATGCGCGCCTCGGCCACCGCGACAGCGACGCGGCTCGGCGGCCACGCGCAGTGGCTGCTCAACCTCCCGGCCTCCTACGTCGCCGGCGTGCAGGTGCTGTTCCGGTCGGTGCTGGCCGGCACGGAGCCGGTGGTGCTCGACGGGCCGTTCGCCGCGGCCGCGGCCGCGATGACCGGGGAGCGCCGGCACCTGTCCCTGGTCCCGACCCAGCTCGCCCGGATGCTCGAGGTGCCCGACGAGGTGACCGCGCTGCGCACGTTCACCACGGTGCTCGTCGGCGGGGCGCACGTGCCGGCGGACCTGCGCCGCCGGGCCGCCGAGGCGGGGGTCGGCGTCGTCGCGACGTACGGGATGAGCGAGACCTGCGGCGGCTGCGTGTACGACGGGCAGCCGCTCGACGGGGTCGGCGTGATGATCGGGTCCGACGGCCGGATCCGGCTGTCCGGGCCGGTGCTGTTCAACGGCTACGAGGGCCGCCCCGACCTGACCGCGCAGGTCGTGCGGGACGGCTGGTTCGTGACCCAGGACCTCGGCCGGCTCGACGCCGACGGCCGCCTGGAGGTGCTCGGCCGCGTGGACGACGTCATCGTGTCCGGCGGGGTGAAGGTGCCGGGGCCGGCCGTCGCTGCCCGGCTGCGCGAGCACCCGGCCGTCGAGGCGGCCGAGGTGGTGGGCGCGCCGGACCCGGAGTGGGGCCAGCGGGTCGCCGCCTGCGTCGTCGGCGAGCTGAGCCTGGACGAGGCCCGCGACTGGGTGGCCGCGGTGCACCCCCGGGCCTGGGCACCGCGGCAGCTGGTCCGGCTCGACGAGATCCCGCTGCTCGCCAACGGCAAGGTCGACCGCCGCCGGCTCGAGGAGCTGGCCGCATGACGGTGACTGCCGACGAGGTGTGGCACGTCTACTCGGTGCCGATGCGCACCCGCTTCCGCGGCATCGACGTACGCGAGGGGATGCTGCTGCACGGACCCGCGGGCTGGGGCGAGTTCAGCCCGTTCCTGGAGTACGACGCCCGGGTCGCCGCGCCGTGGCTGCGCGCCGCCCGTGAGGCCGCCGTCGACGGCTGGCCGGCGCCGCTGCGCGACACCGTGCCGATCAACGTGACCGTGCCGGCGGTCGGGCCGGAGCACGCAGCCCGGATCGTCCGCGCCGGCGGCTGCCGCACCGCGAAGGTCAAGGTCGCCGAGCCCGGTCAGACCCGGGCCGAGGAGGAGGCGCGGCTCGAGGCGGTGCGCGACGCGCTCGGGCCCGACGGCCGGATCCGCGTGGACGCCAACGGGCTGTGGTCGGTCGACGAGGCGGTCGTCGCGATCGCGGCGCTGGACCGGGCCGCCGGCGGCCTGGAGTACGTCGAGCAGCCGGTCGCTGCCGTGGAGGACCTGGCCGTCGTCCGGCGCAGGGTCGCCGTGCCGGTCGCCGCCGACGAGTCGATCCGCCGGGCCGAGGACCCCTACCGGGTGCGCGAGCTGGAGGCCGCCGACGTGGCCGTGCTCAAGGTGCAGCCGCTGGGCGGGGTGGCCGCCTGCCTGCGGATCGCCGAGGACATCGGGCTGCCCGTGGTGGTGTCGAGCGCGCTCGAGACCTCCGTGGGCATCGCCGCCGGGGTCGCCCTCGCCGCGGCGCTGCCCGAGCTCCCCTACGCCTGCGGCCTGGCTACCGTCCAGCTGCTGACCGACGACGTCGCCGAGGAGCCGCTGCTGCCGGTCGACGGCGCACTGCCCGTCGCACCCGTGCATCCCGATCCCGCCGCGCTCGACCGGCTGCGCGCGGACGACGACCGGGCCGCGCACTGGCGGCGGCGGCTCGAGGAGGTCGATCGCGTGATGGGGCAGGATCGGTCCTCGTGAGCACGCCTGACGCACCCGCCAACGCCTCCGCCGCGCTGTCGACCGCGCTCGTCGACGAGCTGGTCCGAGGCGGCCTGCGGCACGTCGTGCTGGCGCCGGGGTCGCGCTCCGCAGCGCTCGCCTTCGCGGTGCACGCCGCCGCGCTCGACGGGCGGCTCACCCTGCACACCAGGATCGACGAGCGGTCCGCCGGCTTCCTCGGGCTCGGCCTGGCCACCACCAGCCGGAGCCCGGTCGCGGTCGTCACGACGTCCGGGACCGCGGTCGCCAACCTGCACCCGGCCGTCCTCGAGGCGTCGCACCGGGGCATCCCGCTGCTGCTGCTCACCGGCGACCGGCCCGCGCACCTGCGCGGCACGCAGGCCAACCAGACGACCGACCAGGTGCGTGTCTTCGGGACCGCGACCCGCTGGGACGCCGACGTGCCGCCCGGCGACCCCGACCACGACCAGGCCGCGCAGGTAGCCGGCTGGCGGGAGCTCGCCTGCCGGGCCCTGGCCGTCGCGCGGGGCCTGACCGGGGACGCGCCGGGCCCGGTGCAGCTCAACCTGCAGCTCTCCGAGCCGCTGGTCCCGGACCTCGCCGACGGCTGGGTGGTCCCGGTCGACGGCCGGTCCGGGGGCGTGCCGTGGCACGAGCCGGCGGCCGTCGCGGCGCCGGAGGGCTCCGTGCTGGAGCCCGGGCCGCGCACCGTCGTGGTGGCCGGCGACGACGCCGGCCCGCCGGCCCGGATCCTCGCGGAACGCAACGACTGGCCGCTGTTCGCCGAGCCGACCAGTGGCTCGCGCACCGGTGAGAACGCGATCCGGACCTACCGGCTGCTGCTCGGCGACCCGGAGCTCGCCGGCCGGATCGAGCGCGTCGTCGTCTGCGGCCACCCCACGCTCTCGCGGCCGGTCACCCGGCTGATTTCCAGTGCGGACGTCGAGGTCGTGGCGGTCCGCAACGCGACCGGATTCACCGACCCGGGGCACCGGGTGTCGCGGGTGCTGGAGTGGCCGGTGGACGTGTCCGGCGGCCCGGCCGGCTCGTCCGAGGCGGGCGGGTCGTGGCTGGCGGAGTGGAAGGAGCGCGACGCCCGTCGCGGGCGCGAGCTCGACGCGCTGCTCGCGCAACGGCCTGGGCTGACGCCGCACCAGGTCGCCGGGGCGGTCGCGGTCGCGCTGCCGCCCGAGGGGCTGCTGTTCGTCGGCGCCTCCAACCCGGTCCGCGACCTCGACCTGATGGTGCCGAGGTACCGCGTCGGCGACCGCCGGCTCGTCATCGGCAACCGCGGCCTCGCGGGGATCGACGGATGCGTCTCCACCGCGATCGGTGCGGCGCTGGGCCGGCCGCGCTCCAGCCGCGCGTTCGCGCTGCTCGGGGACGTGACGTTCCTGCACGACGCCAACGGGCTGGTGCTCGGGCCCGACGAGGAGCGGCCCGACCTGACGATCGTGGTGGTCAACGACGACGGCGGGTCGATCTTCGCGTTGCTCGAGCAGGGCGACCCGTCGTACGCCGGCTCCTACGAGCGGCTCTTCGGCACCCCGCACCACGTCGACCTCGCGTCGTTGTGCGCGGCCACCCGGACCCCGCACTGGCGGGTCGACTCGCTCCCCGAGCTGCAGCAGGCGCTCGCCTCCCCCAACGGCGGGATCGAGGTCGTCGAGGCCGTCGTCGGCCGGGCCGACCGGCGCGAGCTCGACGCGGCGATCCGCGGCCTGTCGGGCTGACGGCGCGAGAATCGCGCACGGGCGCGTTGGCGACGCACCCGCACCGACCCTGGGCGCGAGAATCGCGCACCGGAGCCGTGGTCGTACGGCGCGACAGCCGCGACCTCGTCAGGAATCGAGAAGCGCAGCCGACCCCGCCGCGCCTAGCCTTCGAGCAGGCACACCGGACCGCCGGGCGGCCACGAGGACAGGGGAGACCATGACTGCGAAGGACGGCTTCACCGCCGAGGAGCGGGCCGCGATGAAGCAGCGCGCCGCCGAGCTGCGCGCGGAGGGCAAGAAGGGCGCCAAGCAGGCAGACGGGCTGCAGGCAGTCCTCGACCGGATCGCGGAGATGGCGCCCGACGACCGAGTGCTCGCCGAGCGGGTCCACATGACGGTGACCGCGACGGCGCCCGAGCTGCTGCCGAAGACCTGGTACGGCATGCCGGCCTACACCAACGCCGACGGCAAGGTCGTCGTGTTCTACCAGGACTCGGGCAAGTTCAACTACCGCTACTCCACGCTCGGCTTCCAGGACGCCGCGAACCTCGACGACGGCGACCTGTGGCCGGTCTCGTTCGCGCTGCGGAAGTGGAGCCCCGCCGTGGAGAAGAAGGTGGCTGCGCTCGTGAAGGCCGCGGTGTCGTAGCGCCGGATGCGCAAGACTGGTCAAGCGTGACCGACCTCCGACCCGCTGGGATGAGGGCATGAACATCGCCGCCGACCACTTCGCGGGCTTCGTCGCCGTCCTCGCCGACGCGCTGGACGACCACGAGGCCACCAACGAGGAGCTGGCCCGGCGGCTCTACCTGTCGCGGTTCCACCTCGACCGGATCGTCTCCTCGGTGGCCGGCGAGCCACCGGCTGCGTTCCGGCGCCGGATCCTGCTGGAGCGGGCGGCGTACCGCCTGCTCACGACGGACCGCACCCTGCTCGACGTCGCCGTCGAGGCCGGGTACGGCTCGCACGAGGCCTTCACCCGCGCCTTCACCCGTGCGTACGGCGTCAGCCCGGCACGGTGGCGGGGGCGGCCGACGGCGATCCGGCTCGAGGCGCCCAGCGGCGTCCACTTCCATCCCCCGGGCAGCCTGCGGCTTCCCGGCCAGCAGAAGGTGTCCCCGATGAACCTCCTCACCGCCATGGTCGAGCACCACATCTGGTTGACCGGCGAGATGATCGCCCGCGCCGACCGCCTCACCGACGAGCAGCTCGACAAGCCGATCGAGCTCTCCGTCGACGAGGACCAGCAGACGATCCGCACGCTGCTCTCCCGCCTCGTCGGGCAGATGGGCATGTGGAACGCCGCGCTCGCGAACCGCGACTACGACTGGTCCGTCGAGGAGCACGAGTCGGTCGAGTCGCTGCGCCGCCGGCTCGCCGAGGAGGGGCCGGCGTACCTCGCCCACGTCCGGCAGGTCTGCGAGGAGGGCCGCCTCGACGACACCTTCGTCGACGCGATCTGCGAGCCGGCCGAGGTGTTCACCTACGGCGGGATGGTCGCGCACGTGCTGACCTTCGCGGCGCACCGGCGCACCCTCGTCGCGCTCGCCCTCGACGCGGCCGGGATCAGCGACCTGGGCTGGGGCGATCCCATGCGCTGGGTCGCCGAGCCGCGCGGTTGACGCTGCCCGGTTGAATGGGCGGGTGCACCTCGCCCTGACCGTCGCGGTCCTCGTCGCCGTGGTGACGGCAGTCGCAGCCGCCTCTCGTCGCTGGGACCTGCCCACGCCGCTCGTGCTGGTGGCGATCGGCGCCGCCGCGTCGTTCGTGCCGTTCATCCCCGACATCGAGCTGACCGCCGAGCTGGCGCTCGTCGGCTTCCTGCCGCCGCTGCTGTACTCCGCGGCGCTGCAGACCTCGCTCGTGGACTTCAACGCGAACCGTCGGGCGATCCTGCTGCTCTCGATCGGCCTGGTGGCGTTCACCACCGTGGGCGTGGGGTTCGTGGTCCACCTCGTCGTACCAGGCGTGGACTGGCCGGCGGCGTTCGCGCTCGGCGC
>JBQCEF010000567.1:0-6478 GCA_051960495.1 Nocardioides sp.
GACCTCCTCGTCCCGCTCGGACAGCGAACGGGCCAGGGCAATGGCCGCTACGACGGTCATCGGCAGCAGGAACGGAGGGTGCGGGTCGACCCTGGCGATGCGCATGCCGGCTCCGACCACCGAGCCGGCCTCGTCGCGGACGACCAGCCACCAGTACCAGTCCGGCTGATCCACTCCGGCTGCGATCTGGGCCACGGTCCGGTGCGCGATCGTGGTCACGACCGTGCTGCTCACGGGGTCGGCAGCGAGGTAGTCGCCGGCCGCATCGAGGAAGGCAGTGGGGTCGCGGTGGAACTCCAAGGTGGTGCTCGAGGCGGGTGCGGTATCCATCCGCGCAGGTTAGTCAGCGCATGCCTCGAGAGCACGCCGTTTCCGCTCACCGCGTGCGGGATCCCGAGGGACCGGCTCAGTATCGGATCGATGCGGTCCGTGCTCGTGCAGCAGCCGACCTCGTCGTTCTTGGTCTGATCGGCCGCAAGGCCGCGGAGAGCTATTGGCGTCTGGTGAAGCGGACTTTGCCGTTGGGGAGTCGGGTCTTGGTCCACGATTCTGGGTGGTCCGCCATGTGGTGGTGCGGTGGGCAGTAGGAGGTGCCCTTCGTGGCGTCGGTGCGGCCGCCGAGTGCCCAGGGGTCGTCGTGGTGGTACTCCATCCACGCTGGTGGCCGGTCGCAGTTGTCGACCGCGCAGCCGTTGTGGCGCTGGTTGATCGCGAGCTTCTGGTAGCGGGTGAACAACCGCTGCTCACGCCCGATGTCCAACGGCATGGAGTCGCCGTCGAGGACCATCGGGATGACCCCTGCCTTGCAGGCCAGCCGGCGGGCCTCGCCGGCACTGATCCGGTGGCCGGTGTCCACGGTGGCGACACCCAGGCCGGAGGTGAGCGCGTCGAGGCTCATGGTGACGACCAGTGTGAACGGCGACCCGTTCACCGACGGCAAGTCGCTGAGGTGGTTCTCGAGCAGCTCCATCAGCCCCTGACCGAGCAGCGTGGAGTGGGGGAGCTTCTTGCCGGTCTCGGGGTCGATGCGGCCGTCCCCGATCCGCCGCGGTGAGGTGAGGGCTTCGAGGGCTTTCTTGAGATGGTGGGCGTGCAGGGTGGGGAGCTTGAACCGGCCCTCGCTGGTGCCGTCGCCGTTGTCGCGCGAGGAGTAGTAGGCCGATGCCCGGGCCTTGGCTTCCTCTTTCTGGAGCTTCTTGCCTTCTTCGGCGTCGGCGCCTTCAGGGCAGACGACCTCGAAGAGGTGTTTGCCGAGGGCACGCAACTCGGCGGCCTCGAACCGTGTGGCGAGGTCGACCATGTGGGCCTCGGCGCGCTGGTGGGTGCCGGGCGGGAGGTCGTCGTACTCGGCAGTGAGGGTCTTCACCGCGTTGACGACGATCCGGGCCTTCTCGGCGTCGATCCCGCCGGCGGCGAGCGCGTCACGGGTGGCGTGGAAGGTGTCGGCGAGGTCCTCGGCGAGGTGCAGATCGGCGAACCGGGCAGCACGGCTCGTCTTCGTCTCGTGCGCCAACCACGCAGGGGTGGAAGTGGCACCGGACTCGGCGCCGACCTGGTCGCGGTCGGCCTGGGCCAGGAGCCGCAGCTCCAGCTCCTCCAACCGGGCGCGTTCCCGGTGGATCTTCACCAGTCCCTGCCGCTGCTCAGCAAGGGTCATCGACCACAGCGGCGCATCCGCGAGCCGGTCCAGGGCGTCGGAGAGGGAGTCGAGGAACCGCACCACCTGGTGCGCCGGCGGCGGTGTGCCGGCCGGCGGCGGAGGCGGTGCGATCGTCAAGCTCATGACCCCACGCTAGAAGCCGGTACCGACCTTCTCGACCATCAGTTTTCTAGTCGTGGACAACTCCCACATCCCTGTGCCTGTGGACGAAACCCGGCCCGAGCGCCGCGCTCTGTCAGGAGGCGCCGGGTCGGCGCGCGGGGGCGTGAGGAGGCGCCGGGTCGGCGGACTCACCGGCGTGACAACCGATCGGCGACGCGCTGCGTATCTGCGATGAGAGGCTTGCGACACGGGAGGAAGACAGTGGACACGTTGCAGGAGCAGCTGGATCGGTCGTTCGGCGACGGCCCACCGCTACCACCCCCGAACACTCACGTCGCCGCAGGCCGACGAGCCCTGAGGCGGCGTCGTACGCTCGGCGCTGTCACCGGGCTCGCGGCCGCCGCCGTCCTGTTCACGGGTGGTTACGCCGTCTCGTCAGGCTCGGACCCGGTGCGCGGAGTGCCCGCCGACTCGGCGACCGCCAGCAGCCCGCAGCCCACCGAGGAACCCACCGAGGAACCCAGCGCCGAGCCGTCCGACATCGCCTGGTCGCGCGGTGAGCTGGTCCGCTACGTCGACGGGGAGCTCATGATCCGGCCCGGGGTGATCGTCCACGAGCAGATCCAGAACCCGTACGGCTGGAAGCCCCCGAAGCTCTCCGACGCCCTCGACGTCACCTGGCGCGGCCACCGGCTGTGGCTGATGATCGAGAAGCGACCGCAACCCCTCGGCATCACCTCGTCCACCTCGACCCCGAGCAACGGGTGGGCGAGCTTCCGCGACTACGTGATGGACCAGGTGGGCCTCAACGGTGGCAGCGGCTGGCCTGACACGTTCGAGCTCGACCCCCAAGGCAAGGTCGTGCCGACCGCGGGCACACGGGTGTTCAACCGCACCGACGACCCGCAGCTCGGCCCCGACTTCGCACCGCCCGGCGCCACGACCGGCGCGGCGGTGGTCTCGGTCGCCGGCAAGGACGCCAGCTACTTCGTGGTCTGGCGGGTGATCGACGGGAAGCTCGACGTGATCACGACTCCTCCTGGCGAGGTGGTCGGCGCGACGTTCGACGAGCTCCTGGCCGGCGCGCGGGCGAAGTACGTCGCGGGCGAGGGCCTGCGATGAGCAGAGCCTCTCGGGACGAGGAGTTCACGTCGTTCGTGGCGGCCCGGCAGGTCCACCTCCGCCGCATCGCCTACGCCGTGTGCGGCGACTGGCACCAGGCGGACGACCTGCTGCAGACCGCGCTCGTCAAGCTGTACGTCGCCTGGCCGCGGCTGCACCTGGACGGCCGGGAGGAGGCGTACACCCGGCAGATCATCGTGCGGGCCAACATCGACGCGAGCCGTCGTCCGTGGCGGCGCGAGCGGTCCGGGCTCGACGGCCACGATCCCGCAGCGCGGCCGGGGCTGCCGGTGGAGGAGCGGTCCGCCCTGTTCGACGCGCTGCAGGAGCTTCCGACCATGCAGCGCAAGGTGGTCGTGCTGCGGCACTGGCTGGGCCTGTCGGTCGAGGAGACCGCATCCGATCTCGGGATCACCACGGGCACGGTGAAGAGTCACTCCTCTCGCGGCATCGAGAAGCTGAAGGCTGCACTGGCGACGGCGTGAGGAGGCGCCGGGTCGGCGTCAGGCGGGGGCGGGCTGGCAGCGCGGACACCAGTACGTCGCGCGCTCCTGCGTGTCCGGCCCCTGCATCTCCACCCGGATGCGCGTGCCGCACCGCAGGCAGGGCTGCTTGTCGCGCCGGTAGACCCATAGCTGCTTGCCGCGGCGCAGGTCGCCGGTGGTGGTCTGCTGGACGCGCTCCTTGTTGGCGTCGAGCATCTGCCGGGCCCGACGGACGAGTCGAGGCAGGTCGGGCACCTCGCCGACCGGCAGCCAGGGACTGACGCCGGCCAGGAAGCACAGCTCCGCCTTGTACATGTTGCCCACCCCGGCGAGGTTGCGCTGGTCGAGCAGCGCGTCGCCGATCGGGCGACCGGGCTCCGCGAGCAGCCGGCGCAGCGCCTCGTCCTCGTCCCAGTCCGGGCCGAGGAGATCGGGGCCGAGGTGGCCGACCGCCTGGTCCTCGTCGGCGCGGGCGACGAGCTCCACGACGCCGAGCGCGAAGCCGACCGCGGTCCAGGACTGCGTCCGCAGCACGACGCGGGCCTCGTGCGCGGGCCGGCGCCAGTGCGACTCGGGCCTGTAGAGGTGCCAGCTGCCTTCCATCTTCAGGTGGGTGTGCAGCGTGTGGTCGTTGCCGATCCGGGTGAGCAGGTGCTTGCCGCGCGAGACGGTCTGCTCGACGACCTGCCCGCTGAGGTCCACCGTGGCCAGCGCCGGCACGCGGAAGTCGGTGCCGGTCAGCGTCTGCCCGGACAGCGCACGGTCGAGGGTCCGAGCGGAGCGCCAGACGGTGTCGCCCTCAGGCACGGAGCCGCAACCCCCGCGGCGTCGCGACGAACCCGGCCGTCTCGAGGGCCTGGCGCAGGGCCCCGGGCCGCTCCCCGACGGCCAGGATGCTGGCGCCGTCGGCCCGCTCCACCGTCAACCGGCCGAGCGCACCCCGGCGTACGGCGGTGGCGAGCGCGTTCATGGCCGGCGCCAGCACCTCGGGATCCTCGCTGAACGTCAGCAGGGTCTTGCCGCCGCGCTCGACGTACACCGCCAGCTCGCCCTCGACCATCACCACGAGCGCGCCCGCCTTGCGGCCGGGCCGGTGCCCGGTGGCCGACTCGTCGGCGACGACGGGTCGCTCGGGCCAGGGCAGCGCGGCGCCGTAGGGGTTGGCGGGGTCCGTGGCCGCGAGCGCGACCGCGGTGCGCTTCTCCTCCTCGACCGGCCCGGTGTCCCACGGATCGACCACCGGCGCCGGGCCGATCTGGCGGCTGAACGTGCGCAGCCGGTCGACCGCGCCGGGCACGCCGAACTGCGCCGCGCCGAGCGAGCCGATGAAGTAGCCGCGCCGGCACCGGCCGGAGTCCTCGAACGCCGAGAGCACCTTGTAGACCCCGGCGAAGCCACCGGGCACCCGCTCGCTGGTCACCGCGCCGCGGGTCACCACGCCGTGACGCTCGAGCAGTCCCTCCGCGGAGGCGTGCGCGCGACGGGTGGCGTCGGCCTCCAGGTCGGGCAGCAGCGACCAGCGGCCGGCCATCGTCGGGGGACCGGTCCGCGTCGGCAGGTCCGGGCGACGCGGCCGCGAGGAGACCCGGGCGCGCGGCGGCGGTCGCCGGGAGCGGTGCGCGGTGCGCCCGCCCGAGGTCAGCGAACGGACCGGGGCGAGGGTGTCGTTGCTCAGCCGGCCGGCCCACACCAGGTCCCACACAGCCGCCTCCATCGCCTTGTCGTCCGACGCTCCCGCCGCGTCGGCGAGCTGGCGGAAGAAGTACGCGCCGCCGCCCTCCAGCGCCTCGAGGATCGCTTCGTGCAGCGGCGTGCTGTCGAGCTCGCCGTGGTCGGGCAGGGTCAGGTGCGCCGAGTCGGCGAGGTGCAGCGACACCCACCCGTCGGTGCCCGGCAGCGTGCCGTGGCCGGCCCAGAGCACCTCGCCGGTCGTGGTCAGCTCGTCGAGCATCGAGGGCATGTAGTCGACGACCCGGCTGCCGAGGATCAGCGGCTCGAGCGCGGAGGCGGGTACGGCGCAGCCGGCGAGCTGCTCGACGACCGCGAGCACCCCGTCCACGCCGCGCAGCCCCCGCGAACCGGCGCCGGCGACGTTCTGCCAGGCGGGCAGGAACCGTCCCAGCGTGGACGGCTCGACCGGCTCGACCTCCTTGCGCAGCGCCGCCAGCGAGCGACGCCGCAGCCGGCGCAGCACGTCGGCGTCGCACCACTCGGCTCCGGTGCCGGCGGGCCGGAACTCGCCCTCGAGCACGCGCCCCTGGGCGGCGAGCCGGGTCAGCGTCTGGTGGGCCACCGCAACGCCGAGCCCGAGCCGGGCCGCGACGTCGGCGACGGTGAACGGTCCGTGGCTGCGGGCGTAGCGGCCGACCAGGTCGGCGAGCGGGTCCTCGACCGGCTCGGTGAAGACCTCCGGGGTGCCCGGTGGCACCGGCACGCCGAGCCCGTCACGCAGTCGGGCGACGTCCTCCACGGCGGCCCAGCACGTCTGCCCGGCAACCCGGACCTCGACGACCCGGCGCGCCTCGCGCAGCAGGTCGAGCCAGCCGCTCGGGTCGGCGGTGCTGCGGGCGGTGACCTCCTCGGTGGTGAGCGGGCCGAGCAGGCGCAGCAGGTCGGCCACCCCCTCCGCGTCGCGGGCCTTCCGGTCGTCGGTGAGCCGCTGCAGCTCCCGCTCGAGCTCGGCCAGCGCATCGGGGTCGAGCAGCTCGCGCAGCTCCGCCCGGCCGAGCAGCTCGGCGAGCAGCCCCTGGTCGAGCGACAGCGCGGCGGCCCGGCGCTCGGCGATCGGGTTGTCGCCCTCGTACATGAACGCTGCGACGTAGCCGAACAGCAGGCTGCGCGCGAACGGCGACGGCTGCTGGGTCGCGACCTCGACGGCGCGGATCTTGCGCGCGGACAGGTCGCGCATCACCGACACGAGCGCGGGCACGTCGTAGACGTCCTGGAGGCACTCGCGCACGGCCTCGAGCACGATCGGGAACGACGGGTACTTGACCGCGACCTCGAGCAGCGCGGCGCTGCGCTGGCGCTGCTGCCACAGGGGCGAACGGCGGCCCGGGTCGCGGCGGGGCAGCAACAGGGCACGGGCGGCGCACTCGCGGAAGCGGGC
>JBQCEF010000568.1:0-6142 GCA_051960495.1 Nocardioides sp.
GCCGTTCCTGCCGAACCCCGCGCACCTCGCCCTCGCCAAGCTCGAGCAGGCCGGCAAGGCGCTCGGCGTCGTGACCCAGAACATCGACGGGCTGCACCAGGAGGCGGGGTCGCGCAACGTCGTGGAGCTCCACGGGACCGCGCGCGAGGTGATGTGCATCGGGCACTCCCCCCGCGGAGGCGAGCCGGAGGGCTGCGGGTTCCGGGCCCCGCTGAGCTGGGTCCTCGAGCGCGTCGACGCCGGCGACGAGGACCCGCTGTGCCCGTACTGCGGCGGGCTGGTGAAGTCCGCGACGGTGTCGTTCGAGGAGGTGCTCCCGGCGCGGGCGGTCGAGCGGGCCTACGACCTCGTCTCGCAGGCGGACCTGATGATCGCCGCCGGTTCCTCGCTGCAGGTCTACCCGGCGGCGAACCTGCCGAAGCTCGCGGTCGCCCGCGGCGCGCGGCTGGTGATCGTCAACGACGAGGAGACGCCGATGGACCGCGTCGCCGACCTGGTCATCCGCGGCAAGGCCGGTGAGGTGCTCGCGCCGGCCGTCGACCTGGCGCTCGCGGACTCCGAATAGCCGACCTCAGGCCAGGGCGCGGTCGAGGGCGGCCTCGACGTGCAGGGTGGTGCAGGGGAAGACCGGCAGCTCGGAGTCGGCCTGCTTGACCAGCAGCTCGAGCTCGGTGCAGCCGAGGATGACGCCCTGGGCGCCGGCGTCCCACAGCTCGTCGATGAGGCCGACGACCGTGCTGCGGCTCGCGTCGAGCACCTTGCCGTGCACCAGCTCGTCGTACACGATCCGGTTCACCGTCTCGTGGTGCCGCTGGTCGGGGACGAGCACCTCGAGCCCGTGCGAGGCGATCCGGTCGACGAAGAAGTCGTTGCCCATCGTGAACGCCGTCCCGATCAGGCCGATCCGGGACAGCCCTCGCTCCTTCGCGGCCGCGGCGACGACGTCGCCGAGGTGGAGGAGCGGGATGTCGACGGCGGCCTCGACCTCGTCGGCGACCCTGTGGAAGCCGGTCGTGCACATCAGCAGCAGGTCGGCGCCGGCCGCCTGCATGCCCCGGGCGGCCTGGGCCAGCATCGCCGCGACGTCGTCCCAGCGGCCGGTCTCCTGCAGCTCGGTGAGCTCGGCGAACTCCACCGATGCCATCACCAGCTTGGCGGAGTGAAGCCCGCCCAACCGGTTCTCCACGCCGAGGTTGAGCAGCTTGTAGTACTCGACGCTGCTCTCCCAGCTCATCCCGCCGATGAGTCCCAAGGTCAACACACGTCGAGTCTGCCACAGCGCCGCGGTGCGGTCCCGGGCCCCGTGGCCGGGTCCCGACCCGTGGAATCATGGCGGCGATGACCACGCTGCTGCTCGCCTTCGCGCTCGTGCTCATGGCCGCGGTCCTGCTGTCCGGTCTGGCGCACCGCACGGTGCTGTCGACGGCCGTGATGTTCCTGGCCGCGGGTTTCGTCCTCGGCGACGGCGTGACCGGGCTGGTCTCGCTGCCGCCGGCCGGCAACGCGGTCGGCACCCTGGCGGAGCTCGCGCTGTTCTCGGTGCTGTTCACCGACGGCATGAAGGTCGGCTGGCGTGACCTGCGCAGCGCATGGAAGCTGCCCGGCCGTGCCCTGGCGCTCGGCCTCCCGCTCACCCTGCTGGCCACCGCGGTGCTCGCCCACTGGTTGACCGGGCTCGGCTGGACCGAGTCGCTGCTGCTCGGCGCGGTGCTCTCGCCGACCGACCCGGTGTTCGCGTCCGCGCTGGTGGGCAACGACAAGGTGCCCGGCCGGCTGCGGCACCTGCTCAACGTCGAGTCCGGTGTGAACGACGGGCTGGCGCTGCCGTTCGTCATCGTGCTGCTGGCGATGGCCGACGAGGGGGAGGGCCTGCACCTCGGCAAGCTCGGCGCCGAGATCGTGCTCGGGCTCGTGATCGGCGTGGTCGTGCCGGTGGTCGCGCTGTGGCTCGAACGGCGGCGGTGGTTCGCGGCGTCGGGCCGCTACGAGCCGCTCAACGCGGTGGCGATCGGGCTGGTGGTGCTCGCGCTCGCGCAGTCCACGCACGCCAACCTCTACCTCGCGGCGTTCACCGCCGGCATCACCGTGGCGACCTACGGACAACGGCAGCGCGAGTCCTTCGAGGAGTTCGGCGAGCTCGTCGCGGAGCTGCTCAAGCTCGCCGCGCTGCTGGTGTTCGGCACGCTGATCACTCCGGACTTCCTCGGCCAGATCTCCTTCGGCGGTTGGGTGTTCGCGGTCGCGTCGCTCGTCGTCGCCCGGCCGCTGGCGCTCTGGATCGCGTTCCTCGGCTCGAAGCTCGGGATGCGCGAGCAGGCGGCCGCGATGTGGTTCGGGCCCAAGGGGTTCGCCTCGGTGGTCTACGGGCTACTGGTGCTCAACACCGACATCCCCGCAGGCAACGAGGTGTTCCACCTGGTGGCGCTGACGATCGTGCTGTCGATCGTGGCGCACTCGTCCACCGACATCGTGGTGGCCCGGTGGTTCGACGAGGAGCGCGAGGTGCCGGCCTGGTACGAGCGCAGCCGCGGCCGGCTGCGTCGTACGGCTTCGCGGAGCCGCGGGCGCGGTTGAGCGCCGTCCGCCGGGTGTAGCGACACTCACGCAACAATTGCATGGACGCACAAGAGTGCTCCGGTCGCGTTTCGGGTATCGGCGTCCCATGCATCCCGGATCCCGACGCTCGTTCGCGCCCACGCGCGCCACCTGGGTCGTGCCGATCGCCGTCGTCGCGGTGATCCTCGTCGGCCTCTGGTACGGCCACGCACCGCCACGCTCCGACGCCGCCTACCGGACCAGCGCCTCGGACACGGCAGGCTTCCTGCACTCCCAGCTGGAGACCGCGCGGGTGTGGGTGCAGGAGCGCCCCGAGCAGGTCTTCGACTCCTCCCTGGCCGTGGCGATCGAGGAGTCGGAGTCCGACGCCAACGCCACCTTGAAACGCTTCGCGGGCTATGACCCGCCGGCCGGGCAGGAGGCAATTCGCACCCGGCTGACCACTCTCGGCGAGAAGGCGACGACCTTGCTCGCCGAGATGCGGATCGCCGTTCACCGGGAGGACTGGAGCAAGCTCGAGGAGCTCCGCGGTGAGGCGGAGAAGCCGTCGCTGAAGCTGGAGGAGCTCGGCAAGCAGGTGTTGCCGCAGTGAACACCAAGAAGCTGTTCTCGTTCACCCTCGGCACGCTGTCGGCCATCGGCGGGTTCATCGACATCGGCGACCTCGTCGCCGACGCCCTCGTCGGTGCCCGGTACGGGCTGCGGCTGGCCTGGGTCACGGGCATCGCGGTCGTCGGGATCATGTGCTACGCCGAGATGTCGGGCCGGGTCGCTGCCCGCACCGAACGGCCGGCGCTGTCCCTGGCCCGCGGCCGGATGGGCCCGCGCTTCGCCCTGGTCAGCCTGGTCGGGGCCTTGCTGGTGACCGGCCTGCTCGTGATGGCGGAGCTGAGCGGTATCGCGCTGGCCTTGCAGCTGGCCACCAGCGTGCACTACCTGTTGTGGGTGCCGGTCGCGGCGCTGCTGGTGCTCGCCGTCGTGAAGTTCCTGCCGTTCGAGATGATGGAGCGCCTCTACGGCATCCTCGGCCTGACCATGCTGGTCTTCGTCTGGGCGGTGTGGAAGCTGCACCCGGACTGGGGCCACCTGTGGCAGTCCGCCACCACGCTCGCGCCGACCACGGGGGAGAGCTGGACGGCGTACTTCTTCTACGCCGTGGTCATCATCGGCGCCCAGATGACGCCCTACGAGATGTTCTTCTTCTCCTCCGGGGCCGTGGAGCACCGGTGGTCGCCGAAGAACCTCGACGAGATCCGGGTCAACGTCATGGTCGGCTTCCCGCTGGGCGGCCTGCTCGCGATCGCGATCCAGGCGACCTCCTACCTGGTGTTCTTCCCGCGCGGGATCGAGGTGGAGCACATCTCGCAGACCGCGCTGCCGGTCGCGATCGCGCTGGGCAAGGTCGGGCTCGCGATCGCGATCGTGGGGATCTTCGCCGCCACGTTCGGCGCGACGCTCGAGACCCTGTTCGCCACCGGCTACGACCTCGCGCAGTACTTCGGCTGGTCCTACGGCGAGGTGCAGAAGCCCGAGCGCGCGGCGCGGTTCACCGTCACGATCGTCTCGGTGCTGCTGCTGGCCGTGGCCCTGGCCCTGACCACCATCAGCCCGATCACGGTCACGGTCTACGCGGTGACGTTCAGCGCGATGGTGCTGCCGTTGTCGTTCCTGCCGGTGCTGCTCGTCGCCAACGACCGGGAGGTGATGGGCGACCTGGTCAACGGCCGGCTGTCCAACTCGGTCGGCGTGGTGATCCTCGCCCTCAGCGTGGTGATCTCCGTGTCCGTCCTGCCCCTGCTCATCCTCTCGAAGGCCGGAGGTGCCTGATGCGTCTCAGCGTGAACCTCGATCTGCTCGACCACCAGGTGACCGACGCCGAGAAGCTGCCGATCGCCCGGGTGGACGACCTCGAGATCTCCGTGCCCGAGGACGGCAGCGGTGATGAGCCGCTGGTCACCGGACTGGTCCTCGGCACCGAGGCGGCGGGTCACCGGATCGGTGGCCGGGTCGGCGCCGTGATGGCGTCGGCCTCTGCCCGGCTGCGCGACCGCGCGCAGTCCGGCCCTCCGATCGTCGCCGTCGACCGGGTCGAACAGGTGAGGCCGTTCCTCGTGCTGACGGACGCGTTCCCCGACCTGCCCCAGGTCGCCCGCCTGGAGCACTGGCTGCGCCGGCACGTCGTCGCGCCCGACCGAGGGGGTGACCGTGCGGATCAGTGAGCTGCTCGGCCGTGACGTGGTCGGTCCCGACGGCGCCGCCTGGGCCACCGTCGTCGACGTTCACGTGGATGCGCCGGTGCCCGCCGGGCGCGGCAGCGCCGGACCCTGGTCGGTCGCGGGCCTGGTCCTCGCGCCCGCCCCGACCTCCACGTGGACGGCCTGGCTGCACTTCACCGGGCTGACCCAGGCGCGGGTCGCCGGCCCGCTGCGTCCGCTCGCCCGCGGCGCGCGGGCGCAGGCGCGCTACCTCGCTGCCCGTGACGTCGCCCGCTGGTCCGGGGAGGCGCTGGTCGCCGAACCGGTCCGGGCCCGGCCGCTGGAGGAGGTGGACCGATGACCGTCGCCGAGACGCTGCTCGTCGGCTGGGCGCTGCTGGGCCTGCTGGTGCTGGGCCTCGTGGTCGCCGTGGCCCGCCGACGGTGAGGAGCTTGGCCGTGTCGGCCCACTGCGATAGGGCTTGGGTATGACCTTTTGCGCCTTCGTCCCCGACTACCTGCTCCAGCGAGTGGCCGCGATGCACAGCGACGACCACATCAGCGGCGGCTGCCACCAGACGCTGGCGCTCGACACCCAGCTGCGCTCGCGGCGCGCGTCGGGGGCCCCGTCGGCGGTGCCCGAGGTTCCGCTCGAGGTGGCCGGGCCGTTCGCCGTGCACACCGCGGACAACGGGACCGCGCTGCCGGGCCGGCTCGCCCGGCCGGCGGGCGGCGGGCCGGTCGGCGACCCCGCGGTCGACGAGGCGTACGTCGGCGTGGAGGCGTCGCTCGCGCTGTTCCGCGAGGCGTTCGGGCGCTCGTCGTACGACGGGCAGGGGGCGCCGGTCGTCGCGACGGTGCACTACGGGCGCGACTACGACAACGCCTTCTGGGACGGCCGGCAGCTCGTCTTCGGGGACGGTGACGGCAAGGTCTTCGAGCGGTTCACCAAGCCGGTGGACGTGCTCGGGCACGAGCTGACCCACGCGGTCACCGAGCGCACCGCCGGGCTGGAGTACTCCGGGCAGTCGGGCGCGCTCAACGAGTCGATGTCGGACGTGTTCGCCTCGTGCCTGAAGCAGCGGCTGCTCGGCCTGGAGGTGCAGGACGCCGACTGGCTGATCGGCGAGGGGATCTTCCGGCCCGGCGTCAACGGGCGGGCGCTGCGGTCGATGGCGGCCCCCGGGACGGCCTACGACGACCCGGTGCTCGGCACCGACCCGCAGGTCGGCTCGATGGACGCCTACGTGACGACCAGCCAGGACAACGGCGGGGTCCACCTCAACTCCGGCATCCCCAACCGCGCGTTCTTCCTCGCCGCGACCGCGATCGGCGGTGCGTCCTGGGAGGCGCCGGGCCGGATCTGGTACGCCGCGCTGACCTCCGGGATCG
>JBQCEF010000569.1:0-3357 GCA_051960495.1 Nocardioides sp.
GACCACGTCCAGAAGCTCGAACGGCCCCATCGGGAAACCGGCCTGCTCCTTGATCGCGGCGTTGATCGTGTCCCGATCGGTCGCACCGGACTCGAGCAGGGTGACCGCGTCGTTGAGGTACGGGAAGAGCAGCGCGTTCACGATGAACCCGGCGCGGTCTGCGCAGGAGACCGCGACCTTGCCGACCTTCGCGCACAGCGCCCGGGTGGTCTCCGCGACGTCGTCGGCGGTGCTGACAGTGCTGACCACCTCGACCAGCTTCATGATGGGCGCGGGGTTGAAGAAGTGCATGCCGATCACGTCCTGCGGCCGCGAGGTCACCTTGGCCAGAGAGATCACCGGCAGCGAGGACGTCGTGGTCGCGAGGACCGCGCCCGGTTTGCAGATCTCGTCGAGGTTCTCGAACAGGACGGTCTTGATCTTGATGTCCTCGGCGATCGCCTCGACGACGATGTCGACCTGGGCCAGGTCGTCGAGCGAAGTGGTGCCGGTGAGCCGGCCGAGGACCTCGTCGCGGGCGGACTCCTCGAGCTTGCCGCGCTGGATCGCCTTCTCGAGCGACTTCTCGATGCTGGTGCGCACGCCCTCGACCTTGTCGTCGCTGCGCCCGACGTACACGACCGGGAACCCCGCCTTCGCGAACACCTCGACGATGCCGGTGGCCATCGTGCCGGTCCCGACCACACCGACGGTCGTGATCTCACGGCGCAGCTGCGGCACGTCGTCGGCCGAGGGGGTGAGCGCGTCGGCGACGACCACTGGGCTGTCCGGTGCCTCGTAGGTGTAGAAGCCGCGGCCCGTCTTGCGGCCGAGCAGGCCGGCGGTGACCATCTGCTTGAGGATCGGCGCCGGCGCGTGCAGCCGGTCGCGGCCCTGCTTGTACATCGTGTCGAGGATCTCGTACGCCGTGTCGAGGCCGATCAGGTCGAGCAGGGCCAGCGGACCCATCGGGTAGCCGCAGCCGAACCGCATCGCCGCGTCGATGTCCTCGCGCGAGGCGTAGCGCCCCTCGTACATCGACACCGCGTGGTTGAGGTAGCCGAACAGCAGCGCGTTGGCGATGAAGCCGGCCTTGTCGCCGCAGATCACCGGGGTCTTGTCGAGCGAGCGGGCCAGCGCGGCGACGTCCTCGAGGACGTCCGGCTCGGTGACGACCGTGCGGATGATCTCCACGAGGTTCTGCACCGGGGCCGGGTTGAAGAAGTGCACGCCGACCACGCGGCCGGGGTGGGAGGTCGCGGTGGAGATCTCGGTGACCGAGAGCGACGAGGTGTTGGTGGCCAGGATCGCCTCGGGGGACACGATCGCGTCGAGGCTGCGGAACAGCTCCTGCTTGAGCGGCAGCTGCTCGATGATCGCCTCGACGACGAGGCCGCAGTCCTTGACGTCGGAGAGGTTCGTGGTGAAGTTGATCCGGTCGACCAGCGCCGCCTGGTCCGCCTCGGACAGCTTGCCCCGCTTCACCGCACGCCCGGTCGAGTGCTGGACGTGCTGGCGCCCGCGCTCGAGGGACTCGTCGGTCAGCTCGACGCCGACGACCTGGTAGCCGTTGCGGGCGAAGACTTCGGCGATGCCGGCTCCCATGGTCCCGAGTCCGACCACGCCGACAGAGGTGATTTCACGAGGCATGCGCGCATCATGGCACGGCCCCGCAGCCGGGCGCCGTGAGCGGGGTCACTGGTCAGGTCCGGGCGCGGGTGCGCGGCGACGGCCAGGTAACCTCGCGCCCGTGAGACTCGTCGTCGCGCGCTGCCAGGTCGACTACGCCGGCCGGCTGACCGCCCACCTTCCCATGGCAAACCGGGTCATCATGGTCAAGAACGACGGCTCGGTGCTCGTGCACTCCGACGGCGGCTCCTACAAGCCGCTGAACTGGATGTCGCCGCCGTGCAAGGTCACCGAGGGCGTCACCGAGGACGAGGTCGTCGAGTGGACCGTCACCGGCAAGGACGGCGACACGCTGCGCATCCTGCTCGAGGAGATCCACCACGACACCCACCACGAGCTCGGCGTCGACCCCGGGCTGCAGAAGGACGGTGTCGAGAAGCACCTGCAGGAGCTGCTCGCCGACCACCCCTCGACGCTGGCCGAGGGGCTCACCCTGGTCCGCCGCGAGTTCCCGACCGCGATCGGCCCGGTCGACCTGATGTGCCGCGACGCCGACGGCGCCGCGGTCGCGGTGGAGATCAAGCGGCGCGGCGAGATCGACGGGGTGGAGCAGCTCACCCGCTACCTCGAGCTGCTCAACCGCGACCCCGCGCTGCGCCCGGTCCGCGGGATCTTCGCCGCCCAGGAGATCAAGCCCCAGGCCCGGGTGCTCGCCACCGACCGCGGGATCGCCTGCGCCGTCGTCGACTACGACGCGCTGCGCGGCATGGACGACCCGACCGAGCGGCTGTTCTGATGCGGATCTTCCACCTCACCACCGCCGAGGCGTGGGAGCTGGCCCAGCAGGCCGGCACCTACACGATGTCCACGCGCGGGCGGACCCTGGAGCAGCAGGGCTTCATCCACTGCTCGGAGGCGCACCAGGTCGAGGGCGTGCGCGCCTTCTGGTACGACGACCTCGACGACGTGCTGCTCCTGGAGATCGACACCGACCTGCTGACCTCACCCTGGCGCAGCGAGCAGCTCGAGGGCGCCGACGAGCCCTACCCGCACGTCTACGGACCGCTGAACCTCGACGCGGTGGTCGACGCGAGGCCGCTCACGGGCTGACCCCGACGGGTCATGGTCGTTCCCGCCGCGGAGGCCTAGCGTCGGGAGATGGCCACTTCCCCGTCCGCCGATCCCGTACAGCCCGACCCGGTCCAGCCCGATCCCGTCCAGCCCGTCGCCGAGCGACTCTTCGCCGCGATGGTCGACGGAATGGACGTGCTCGCAGGCGCCATCGGCGACCGGCTCGGCTACTACCGTGCGCTCGACGGTGCCGCGATCACCCCCGAGGGCCTCGCCGGGCGGACCGGCACCAGCGCGCGCTACGCACGGGAGTGGCTCGAGCACCAGGCGATGTCTGGCTTCGTCGTCACCGACGGCACGACGTTCACCCTGGCGCCCGGCGTCGCCGAGGTCCTCGCCCGCCCCGGCACCTCAGCGTGGTTCGCGCCCTTCCTCCGCATGTTCGCGGCCGCCGGCGCCCAGTGGACCCGGATCGCCGACGGCGCGCGCACCGGACGGGGCCTCAGCTGGTCGGAGTTCGGCCCGGACATGTTCGAGTCGCAGTCGGACGCCAACGCCGCGCCGCTGCTGGAGCTCCTCCCCGACACCTGGCTGCCGGCAGCGCTTCCCGACGTGCACCGCCGGATGGCCGACGCCGAGCCGATGCGCGTCGCGGACGTGGGCTGCGGCGGCGCCTGG
>JBQCEF010000570.1:0-5459 GCA_051960495.1 Nocardioides sp.
CGTTCGTCCGGGCGTGGTCCCACCGTGCGCAGCTGGACCGGGCCCACGCGCCCGAGGCCTGGGTGCGCACCACCGCCTACCGGCTCGCGGTGAGCCGCTGGCGCCGGACGGTCCGTGCGCGTCGCGCGCCCGACCGGGCGGTGCAGCACCAGGCGTCGCCCCCCCAGCCGAACGGCGACCGCGTGGCGCTCATCGAGGCGCTCCGGCAGCGCCCCGAGGCGCAGCGCCGCGCCCTGGTGCTGCACCACGTCGCCGACCTCCCTGTCGCGGAGGTGGCCCGCGAGGTCGGCGCACCCGAGGGGACGGTCAAGGCCCGGCTGTCCCGGGGCCGGGCCGCGCTGCTCGCGATCCTCGGCGAGGAACCCAGCAGCGGCATGCCGGAAGGAGCGCACCATGCCTGACCCGTTCGAGCCCCTCAAGCACCACGACGAGGTCTCGGTCCCTTCCGCGCTCCCCGCCGCCGAGGTGCGCCGCCGCGGCGACCGGCTGCGCCGCCGGCGTACGACGCTGCGCGCGCTGGGAGCGGCCTGCGCCGTGGCCGTCGTCGTCACCGGCGGGGTCGCCCTCGGCAACGGCCGCCCGGACGCCTCGCCCCCTCCCCCCGCGGCGTCGGGGACCGGCGACCCCACCCCGGACTGGACCCTCGGGCCCAGCCCCTCGCCAGACGACCCCGCGCCGGACGGCCAGGCGCTGACCGTCCCCGACGGCTTCCCGCTGCTCGAAGGCGTGCCGGACCCCGACGCGGACAGCAAGCGGTCGTCCGAGGAGAAGCTCGGCGCCCCGCGGATCTTCGACCCCTGCCACAACAACGCCGACGCGGCGGTCGACGCGGGCCGCACGGACTACCTGCGGACGACCCAGTCCGGGCCGGCCTACTCCTACGTGCGCGAGGTCGTCGTCTACGAGAGCTCCTCAGCCGCGAACGAGGCGATGGTGCTGGCCAAGGGCGAGCTGGAGCGGTGCCCGCAGTACCTCTACGACGACGGCGTCAGCCGCGACGTCTGGGAGCCCTCGACCGTGACCGGTGACAAGCCGCCGGCCGACGACGTGATCCTGGCGGTCAACCACGGCTACAGCGACTACGGGATCACCACGCTGGCCACGAACTGGATGGTGATGCGCGTCGGCAATGCCCTCCTCACCCTCGCCTACGACGGCGAGTTCGGGGCGAGCAAGGAGTCGGTGCGCAGCGTCGCGACCGACGAGCTCGGCAGCTATCTCGCGATCGCGCCGTCGATGTGCGCGTTCGCGGACGAGACGACCGACATCGGCTGCGCCGAGCCGTCGACCGCCGCCGGACCCGCCGACATCACCGACCCCGGCCCGGCCTTCCTGCTCGACGAGGCGACGCTGCGCACGGAGACCGGCCTCGAGCAGCTCGAGACCGTCCCGGACAGCCAGACGGCGACGCTGCCGTGCCAGGCCGAGTGGTTGAGCACGTTCCGCGCCGACACCGCCGACTACCGGCAGTTCGAGGCCCGGAACGGCAGCGGCGAGCTCACGGCCTGGGCCGGCACGGCCGTGCTCGGGTTCCCCGACGAGCTCGCGGCCGGCACGGCGTACGACACCGTCGGTGAGTGGCTGAGCCAGTGCGAACCGCAGGTCGACCCCCGCCACCGCCTCGTCACCGCCGTCGACAGCGGCATCGGCGAGCCGCACATCACCCGGCTGCCCGACGGGATCATGTCCGGGCGCGCGGTCAAGCTCACGGCGCCGGAGCGGTGCGTCGAGTGCGACGCGGCGTGGGACGACTACGAGGGGATCGCGCAGGTCGGCCGGCACCTGGTCCTGGCCCACGTCGCGATCGGCGGCGACATGCAGCTCGGCGTCGACGACAGCCGGCTGTCGCTGGACGGTCTGCTCGAAGCCGCGGCCGACCGGGTGCGTGCCCACGGCGCCGAGGGTTCGGGGGCGACGAGCCAGGCGACGACGTTCCTCGGGCCGGACGGCTACGGCCCGCTGATGCTCGGGATGAGCGCGGCCGAGGCTGAGGCTAGCGGGATCGTCACTCTGGAGGACAACCACGGTGACGGGTGCGCGGCCTTCGGGCTGCTGAGCGCCGACCGGAAGCGCCTGGTCGGGACCGGCTACCTGGCACCTGGCAAGGGCGTCGTCGCGATCGCCGTGGACCGGGGCGTCGAGACCCCGCAGGGCATCCACCTCGGGTCCGGCACCGCCGACGTCAAGCGCGCCTACGCCCACCTCACCGGCCGGGGCGGCCTGCTCGTCGCGCCCGCGTCGGACAGTGCGCAGTACGTCATGAGGCTGGAGAAGGAGAAGGTCGTCGAGCTCGCCCTCGCCGTTCCCGGCCAGGCCTGCACCGGCTGACCGAGGGGCGAGGCGCGACGCACGAACGAAGGAGGATCCCCGGCACCAGGTGCCGGAGATCCTCCTGTGTCTGGTCGCTGGGACCGTCCGGTCAGAGGTTCTGCAGGATCTCCCGCATCAGCTCGGCGGTCTCGGACGGCGTCTTGCCGACCTTGACGCCCGCGGCCTCGAGCGCCTCCTTCTTCGCCTGGGCGGTGCCCGACGAGCCGGAGACGATCGCGCCGGCGTGACCCATGGTCTTGCCCTCCGGCGCGGTGAAGCCGGCGACGTAGCCGATGACCGGCTTGGTCACGTTGTCCTTGATGTAGGCCGCCGCACGCTCCTCGGCGTCGCCGCCGATCTCGCCGATCATCACGATCGCGTCGGTCTCCGGGTCGTCCTGGAACGCCTGCAGGCAGTCGATGTGCGTCGTACCGATGATCGGGTCGCCACCGATGCCGACCGCGGTCGAGAAGCCGAAGTCCCGCAGCTCGTACATCATCTGGTAGGTGAGCGTGCCGGACTTCGACACCAGCCCGACCCGGCCGCCCTTGGAGATGTCCGCGGGGATGATGCCGGCGTTGGACTTGCCGGGGCTGATCAGGCCCGGGCAGTTGGGCCCGATGATCCGGGTCGTGCCCTTGGCCTGGGCGTAGGAGAAGAAGTCCGCGGTGTCGTGCACCGGGACGCCCTCGGTGATCACCACGACCAGCGGCATCCCGGCGTCGACGGCCTCGACGACCGCGCCCTTGGTGCCGGCCGGCGGCACGAAGACCACCGACACGTCGGCGCCCGTGGCGTCCATCGCCTCCTTGACCGAGCCGAACACCGGCACCGAGGTGCCGCCCTCGAAGTCGACGCTCTGGCCGGCCTTCTTGGGGTTCACGCCGCCGACGATGTTCGTGCCGGAGGTCAGCATCCGCTGGGTGTGCTTCTTGCCCTCGGAGCCGGTCATGCCCTGGACGACGACGCGGCTGTTCTCATTCAGGAAAATCGACATTGCTCTCTCGCCCTCTACTTCGCAGCCAGCTCGGCGGCGCGGTCGGCCGCTCCGTCCATCGTGTCGACCAGGGTCACCAGCGGGTGGTTGGCCTCGTTGAGGATTCGCCGGCCCTCCTCCACGTTGTTTCCGTCGAGGCGTACGACGAGCGGCTTGTTGGCCTCGTCGCCGAGCAGCTCGAGGGCGTGCACGATGCCATTGGCGACCGCGTCGCACGCCGTGATGCCGCCGAAGACGTTCACGAAGACGCTCTTGACCTGCGGGTCGCCCAGGATGATGTGCAGCCCGTTGGCCATGACCTCGGCCGAGGCACCGCCGCCGATGTCGAGGAAGTTGGCCGGCTTCACGTTTGAGTGCTTCTCGCCGGCGTAGGCGACGACGTCGAGCGTGGACATGACCAGCCCGGCGCCGTTGCCGATGATGCCGACCGAACCGTCGAGCTTGACGTAGTTGAGGCCCTTCTCCTTGGCCTGCGCCTCGAGCGGGTCCGCCTCCTCCTTCAGCTCGAAGGCCGCGTGGTCCTCGTGCCGGAAGTCGGCGTTGGCGTCGAGGGTCACCTTGCCGTCGAGCGCGTCGAGATGACCGTCGCCGAGCTTGACCAGCGGGTTCACCTCGACCAGGGACGCGTCCTCCTTGATGAAGACGTCCCAGAGCTTCTTGATGACCTCCTTGGCCTCCTCCGCGACGTCCTCGGGGAAGCGGGTGGCCGCGACGATCTCGGCAGCCTTCGCGTCGTCGACACCGGTCTGCGGGTCGATGGAGACCTTCGCGACGGCGTCGGGGTTGGTGTGCGCGACCTCCTCGATCTCGACACCACCCTCGATGCTCGCGATGCACAGGTAGTTGCGGTTCGCCCGGTCGACCAGGAACGAGAAGTAGTACTCCTCGACGATGTCGGCCGTCGGCACCAGCAGGACGCGGTTGACGGTGTGGCCCTTGATGTCCATGCCGAGGATCTCGTTCGCCTTGGCGACGGCCTCGTCCGGGTCGGCGGCGAGCTTCACACCGCCGGCCTTGCCGCGGCCTCCGGTCAGCACCTGGGCCTTGACGACGACCTTGCCGCCCAGCTCCTCGGCGGCGGCTCGCGCGTCCTCGGCCCGCTCGACCACGGTGCCGAGGGTGGCCGGCACGCCATGCTTGGCGAAGAGCTCCTTCGCTTGGTACTCCATCAAGTCCACAGGATCTACCCGTCCTTCTCGGTTCGGCTGCGTTTGGCACTGCGTCCGGGGCGCTCGACGGCGCGCCGCGGTGGCTGTGGTGGCACTTGTCCACGGGTGACACTAGCCCTGTGACACCGCTCACCTCCACGTCGGTCTCGTCACAGCCTTACCCGCCGGAGCACGCGTGGAACCACCCGCGCCGTGGCCGCCGGGCGCGGCGTACCTTCCGACCGGTTCACCGCGGGCAGGGCCGCTCAGGCACCCCGGGGCGCGTAGCGCGCGGACATGCGCCCGCTGTCGACCAGCCACTGCAAGGTGTCGCCGAGGCTTTGCTCGAACGGCACCGGATCGACGCCGAGCTCCCTGCGCGCCGGGCCGTCGTCCATCCGGGTGTCCCGCTCGAGCATGTCCACGCCCTCGGGGTCGGTCGGCATGTGCCACCGCCCGGGCAGACGCCGCTGCACCACGTCCATCGACCCGGCCAGCGCACGCACGACCGGGGTCGGCGGCGAGACGTGCGGCCGGCGGCGCCCCTGGAGCCGGGCGAGCGTGGACCAGAGCATCTCGGTGTCGACGTGATGACCGGGCACGACGTAGCGCCGCGGCCCGCGGCCCGGCTCGAGGACGGCGCGCACGACGCGGCCGACGTCCCGGACGTCGGAGTAGTGCATCCCGCCGCGGGGGTACAGCGGGAACAGCCCGCGGGCCATCCACCGCAGCCGCTCGCTCTGCTCGCCGCGATACGGGTCGTGCGGTCCGAGCACCGCCCCCGGGTAGACGATCACCACAGGCTGGCCGGCGTCCTGGAGCCTTCGCGCGACGACCTCTCCGGCGATCTTCGACCGGCTGTACGTCGTCGTCAGGTCTCCGAGCGGCAGCTCGGGGGTGCTGCCTCCGAACCGCATGAGCGCCACGGTGCTCGAGACGTGCACCACCGGGTCCAGACCGTGCTCGCTGGCGCCGGTGAGCACGAGCTCGGCGGCGCGCTCGTT
>JBQCEF010000571.1:0-6166 GCA_051960495.1 Nocardioides sp.
CGAACAACCCCACCGGCACGGCGCTGCCGCTCGACACCGTCGCGGCGGTGTGCCGGGCGGCCGGCGACGGGGTGGTGGTCATCGACGAGGCCTACGGCGAGTTCCGGCGGGCCGGCACGCCGAGCGCGCTGGAACTGCTGCCGAGCACTCCCAACCTGGTGGTGACCCGCACGATGAGCAAGGCGTTCGCGCTGGCGGGCGCCCGGCTCGGCTACCTCGCGGCGTCGCCGGAGATCTGCGACGCGCTGCGGGTCGTCCGGCTGCCCTACCACCTCTCCGCGGTGACCCAGGCGGTCGCCCTGGCGGCGCTGCGGCACCGCGACGAGCTGCTCGCCCGGGTCGACGACCTGCGCGTCGAGCGCGACGCCACCGTGGCCTGGCTGCGTCAGCAGGCGATGGAGGTCGCCGACAGCGACGCGAACTTCGCGCTGTTCGGACGGTTCGCCGACCGGCACGCCGTCTGGCAGGCTCTACTGGACCGCGGGGTGCTGATCCGGGAGACCGGCCCCGACGGCTGGCTCCGGGTGTCGATCGGCACGCCGGAGGAGATGGCGGCGTTCAAGGGCGCCCTGACCGACGTACTGACCGACCTGCAGAGCGACACACCGAGAGAGGCCACCCGATGACAGCTCAGGGCACGCGCAGCGCCCGCATCGAGCGTGCGACCAAAGAGTCCAAGGTCCTCGTCGAGGTCGACCTCGACGGGTCCGGCCGGGCCGAGGTGTCCACCGGCGTCGGGTTCTACGACCACATGCTCGACTCGTTCGCGCGGCACTCGCTGGTCGACCTGACCGTGCAGACCGACGGCGACACGCACATCGACGCCCACCACACCGTCGAGGACACCGCGATCGTGCTCGGCGAGGCGCTGCGCGAGGCGCTCGGCGACAAGCGCGGCATCCGACGGTTCGGTGACGCGCTGGTCCCGCTCGACGAGGCGCTGGTGCAGTGCGCCGTCGACGTCTCGGGGCGGCCCTACTGCGTGCACACCGGCGAGCCCGACGCACAGGCGTTCGTGCAGATCGGCGGCAGGGGGGCGCCGTACGTCGGCTCGCTGACCCGGCACGTGTTCGAGACGCTGGCGTTCCACGCCCAGATCGCCCTGCACGTGCGGGTGCTGTCCAGCCGCGACCCGCACCACCTGGTCGAGGCGCAGTTCAAGGCGTTCGCCCGCTCGCTGCGCGACGCCGTCGCGATCGACCCCCGCGAGACGGGCGTGCCGTCCACGAAGGGCAGTCTGTGACCGCTCCGAAGGTCGTGGTGCTCGACTACGGGTCGGGCAACCTGCGCTCCGCCGTGCGCGCGCTCGAGCGGGCCGGCGCCGACGTGACGCTCACCGCCGACCTGCCCGCCGCCCGGGAGGCCGACGGGCTGGTCGTGCCGGGCGTCGGGGCGTTCGCGGCCTGCGTCGAGGGGATCCGGCGCGTGCGCGGCCACGAGGTGATCGGCCGGCGGCTCGCCGGTGGCCGGCCGGTGCTCGGCATCTGCGTCGGGATGCAGGTGCTGTTCGCCCGCGGGGTCGAGCACGGCGTGGACACCGAGGGGCTCGACGAGTGGCCCGGCGTCGTCGAGCGGCTGCAGGCGCCCGTCGTACCCCACATGGGCTGGAACACCGTCGAGGTCCCCGAGGGGTCGCGGCTGTTCGGCGGCGTCGAGGACGAGCGGTTCTACTTCGTGCACTCCTACGGCGTGCGCGGCTGGGTGCTGCGCACCAACGGCCGCACGACGCCGCCGCTGGTCACTTGGGCCGAGCACGAGGGCGACCGGTTCGTCGCCGCGGTCGAGAACGGGCCGCTGTCCGCGACGCAGTTCCACCCGGAGAAGTCCGGGGACGCCGGGGCGGCGCTGCTGCGCAACTGGGTCGAGTCGCTGCGGTGAGCAAGGAGCGGGCCAGGCGCCGGGCGGCCCGCGAGCACGAGGCGGCCCTCAAGGCGGCCGCCCGGGCCGCGGAGCAGGAACGGCGCGAACGCCGTGCGGCACGGGCCAAGGCCGTCCGCCGGGCCACCACTGACCGGCTGCCCAGGATGCGTCCGGTCGGCCGGGACACCGGGGTGCTGGCCCGGCGTCGGCGGATCCAGCGCGGACTCCTGCTCGCCCTGCTGCTCGCGCTCAACGTGCTGGTCTGGTTCGTGCGTCCCGACTGGGAGGCGCGCCTCGCGGCGGCGGTCGTGACCGTGCTGGCCGCGCCGGTGCTCGCGGTGCTGCTGCTGCCGCGACGCTCCTGACTCAGCGGACGGGGTAGCCGCTGTGCGCCAGCGCCTGCTTCACGTCCGCGATCCGCAGCTGCCCGAAGTGGAACACCGTGGCGGCCAGCACGGCGTCCGCGCCGGCCTCGACCGCGGGTGCGAAGTGCTCGACGCGACCGGCGCCGCCGGAGGCGATGACCGGGACCGACACCTCGCGACGGACCAGCCGGATCAGGTCGAGGTCGAAGCCGTCCTCGGTGCCGTCGGCGTCCATCGAGTTCAGCAGGATCTCGCCGGCACCCATCTCCGCGGCCCGGGCGGCCCAGGCCACCGCGTCGAGCCCGGCGCTGCGGCGGCCGCCGTGGGTGGTCACCTCGAAGCCGCTGTCCGTCCCGGGGGCGCGCCGCGCGTCGACCGACAGCACCAGCACCTGGCTGCCGAACCGGTCCGCGATCTCGGCGACCAGCTCGGGGCGGTTGATCGCCGCGGTGTTGACCGCGATCTTGTCCGCCCCGGCCCGCAGCAGCCGGTCGACATCGGCGACGCTGCTGACCCCACCGCCGACGGTGAGCGGGATGAACACCTGCTCGGCCGTCGCGGAGACGATGTCCATCGTGGTCGCCCGGGCCTCGTGCGAGGCGGAGATGTCGAGGAAGGTCAGCTCGTCGGCGCCCTCGGCGTCGTAGACCTTGGCCAGCTCCACCGGGTCGCCGGCGTCGCGCAGGTCTTGGAAGTTGATCCCCTTCACCACACGGCCGGCGTCCACGTCGAGGCAGGGGATGACGCGTACGGCGAGGCTCACGCCGCGCCCCGGGTGAGGGTCAGCGCGTCCTCCAGCGTGAAGCGGCCCTCGTAGAGCGCGGTGCCGATGATCGCGCCCTCTACGCCGTCGGGCACCAGGCCCATCAGCGCCTCGAGGTCGGCCAGCTCGGTGATCCCGCCGGATGCGACGACCGGACGGTCCGTGGCCGCGCACACCGACCGCAGCAGGTCGAGGTTGGGGCCCTGCAGCATGCCGTCCTTGTTGACGTCGGTCACCACGTAGCGCGCACACCCCTCGCCGTCCAGGCGCGCGAGCACGTCGTACAGGTCACCGCCGTCGCGCGTCCAGCCGCGCGCCGCCAGCGTCCGTCCCCGTACGTCGAGCCCGACGGCCACGCGGTCACCGTGCTCGGCGATCGCACGGGCGCACCACTCCGGGTGCTCGAGCGCCGCGGTGCCGATGTTCACCCGGCGGCAGCCCGCCGTCATGGCGGCCTCGAGCGACTCGTCGTCGCGGATGCCGCCGCTGACCTCGACGTCGATGTCGAGCGTCCCGATGATCCGCGCGAGCAGCTCGCGGTTCTCCCCGCGGCCGAACGCGGCGTCGAGGTCGACCCGGGGGATCCACTCGGCGCCGCGGCGCTGCCAGTTCAGGGCTGCCTCGACCGGGTCGCCGAAGTGCTTCTCGGAGCCGGCGACGCCCTGCACCAGCTGCACCGCCTGGCCGCCGGCGATGTCGACGGCGGGCAGCAGCTCGAGGTGGGTCCCGGGGGGCGCGGTGGTCATGGCGCCCAGCCTAGGAGCCGGAACCCCCTGAGGTGCTACCGGGCCAGTCCGGCGGGTCGGTGTCCGGGCATCAGGCCGGCGTGGTCGACCATCTCGACGGCCCACACCACGGCGATCGAGATCATGAACAGCGCCAGCAGGAGCTCCGCGGCTCCGGTCTCGGCGAAGATCAGCGCCGCGAGGCCGAGGGCCAGGCTCACTCCGGCCAACCCGATCTCGGCCAGGCCGGTGCGGTCGCGCCGCTCACCGGACATGAACGCCACGTAGGCAGCCGCGCCCAGGACCAGCCCCGTCGCGGACATGCCGCGCGGGTCCTGGATGAAGGGCATCTCGCCCCGCGAGAGGTAGCCGATGTAGGGAATCGCGATGGCGAACACCAGCAGGGTCGCGATGAGGTCTCGGGTCTTGAGTCTCACCATCACTCACACCTTCTTCCGTCGACTCCAGCCTGAGCCGCCGGCACAGGGGAGCGGCAGGGCCGGACCGCCCGGTGTCAGATGCCGAAAGACGTGTCCCGCACAGCTGCGACGGCGTCGGCGGGGCCCTCGAGCTCGACCCGTGCCTGCGGCTTGCGACCGAACACGAAGAGCACCACCTCGCTGGGCGGGCCGACGATCGCGACGGACTCGTCGCCGTTCTTCAGCACCACCTCCGAACCGGTCACGGAGTTGCGGATCGTCAGGCCGACCGGAGCGCTGCGGACCAGCGCCTTGCCGGCGGTGCGGATCATCGCCCAGAGCAGCTTCTCGTCCTCGGCGGACAGGGTGCGTGGCTCCCAGCCCTCCTGCGCGCGCCGGATGTCCTCGTGGTGGACGAAGTACTCCAAGGTGTTGAACAGCCGGTCCAGCTTCGGCACGGCGTACGGCGACCAGTGCGGCGGGCCGTGGCGCAGCTTCTCGACGAGCACCCCGAAGTCCCGGGCCGCGAACCGCCTGGACTCCAGCTCGGTGAGCTTGGACAGCGGCGACAGCACGATCCCGGCCGCCGCGGGGCTGCGCTCGCGGACCAGCAGGTGCACCACGAGGTCCTTGACGGTCCACTCCCCGCTGAGCGTCGGCTGGTCCTCGCCCAGCTGGAGCGCCAGGTCGCAGAGCGCGGTGCGTTCGGTCCTCGCCATCCGGGTCATGGGCCGATCGTAGGCTGGTGCCCGGCACGCGCTCCGGCGTGCCCCGGCCACGTGAGGAGCACGGTGTCCACCAGCCAGCCGGCCGACACAGGTCACGACGACCTGTCGTCGGTCACCTCGGGCAGCACGCTCCGCGACGGCTTCGCCGTGCTCGGCGTGGCGATCCGGCGCGAGCCGTGGGTGTTCACGCTCTCGACGCTCGGGTCGCTGCTGTTCGGCGCCCTGACCGTCGCCGACGCGTGGGTGCTGGGCTGGTCGACCGACCACGTCGTGCTCCCGGCCTTCAAGACGGGGGAGTACGGCTGGGGTGGCCTCCTCGCCGTGCTCGCGCTGTTCCTCGGCGTGGCCATCCTGCGGGCGGTGGGCATCGTGGCGCGCCGCCTGGGGGCCGGGGTCATGCAGTACCGCATGCAGGCCCACTACCGGCGCGCGGTCACCCGGCAGTACCTCCGGCTGCCGATGGCCTGGCACCAGCGCCACCCCACCGGCCAGCTGCTCTCCAACGCCAACTCAGACGTCGAGGCCGCCTGGGCGCCGATCGCTCCGTTGCCGATGGCGGTGGGCACCGTGGCGATGATGGTGATCGCCGTCGTGCAGATGCTGGTCACCGACCTGGTCATGGCGCTCGTCGGTCTCCTCGTGTTCCCCGCGGTCATCGTCGCCAACATCGTGTTCCAGCGGCTGCAGTCCCCGCTGATGACGCGCGCGCAGGCGCTGCGGGCGGAGGTCAGCGAGGTCGCGCACGAGTCGTTCGACGGCGCGATGGTGGTCAAGACGCTGGGCCGCGAGCGCGAGGAGACCGACCGGTTCGCCCACAAGGCGCACCTGCTGCGCGACACCAACGTCCGTGCCGGCCGGGTCCGCGCGGCGTTCGACCCGCTGCTGGAGGCGCTGCCCAACCTGGGCGTGCTGGCGGTGCTCGCGGTCGGCGTCAACCGGGTCCTCGACGGCAACGCCGACGCGGGCGACGTCGTGACGATCGGCTACCTGCTGACGATCGTCGCGTTCCCGATCCGGTCGCTGGGCTGGCTGCTCGGGGAGTTCCCGCGCAGCGTGGTCGGTTTCCGGCGGGTGTCGTCGGTGCTCAGCGCCACCGGCGAGATGCAGTACGGCGAGCGGCCGGTCGCTGCCGCGACGGACTCCGACGTCCTCGGGGCGAAGCTCCAGGTCCGTGACCTGGCCTACCGCTACGCCGACGGCCCGCAGCTCCTCGACGACCTCAGCTTCACCGTCGAGCCGGGCCGCACCGTCGCCGTCGTCGGCGCCACCGCGGCCGGGAAGAGCACGCTGACCAGCCTGCTGGTCC